>CALJKZ010000024.1 GCA_937983085.1 uncultured Gemmatimonadales bacterium | reverse complement strand
GTCGGCTGCACGACAAGAGCCCCTGGCGCCGCGGCTGCCAGGGGCTCTCCCTTTTGCCCCGGGCGACGACGGACTACGATACGCCACCCATGGCAACTCTGACCCGCCTCGACGACGTCATCGCAGTCCCGGAGCCCCTCCCCGCCGCGGCGCTTCGAGACCTCGTCTGCTTCCCCTACATCGTCCTGCCCATCCTCATCGGCAGGCAGCGCTCGGTGGCATCCCTGGATGCGGCCAGGGACACGGACAACCTGGTTCTCCTCGTGGCCCAGAAGGACCCCGGGGTGGACGACCCGGGCTCCGACGATCTCTTCCGCATCGGGACGGTGGCCCGCATCGTCCAGGTGACGCGCCTCCCCGACGGCACGTCGCGGGTGGTCCTCGAGGGCCTGGGCAGGGCCCGAATCAAGCGGCTCACAACCACGACTGAGGCACTCCGGGCCTCCATCGAGCTCGTCTCCCCGAGGGAGGCGGAGGCCGCCGAAGGGGAGGCCCATGGCACGGAGACGGTCGCCCAGGTCGGCCACGGCGGGGAGGCCTTGGTAGAGGCCAGCCGCCCCGGGGAGACCGACGAGGCGGCGGATGACGGGGGGGCTGGCGACGAGGCGTCGGGCCCGACCGCCGACCTTCCGCCGGGTCGCTCCCTCGATTCCCTCACCGACTCGGTCCGGCGTCTGTACACCGAGTACGCCCGGATGCACGACCGCATTCCCGAGGAGCTCTCGGGCATGCTGTCGGCCAAGGGCGACCGCGTCCGTTTCGCGCACCTGGTGGCCGGTCACATTCTCCTGCCCTCACTGGAGAAGCAGGAAGTCCTGGAAACGGCGGACGTGAGGGAACAGCTCGACCTGCTCCGTGAGATGCTCATCCGGGAACTCGAGATCCTTCGCATCGAACGCAAGCTGGACCGCCAGATCCAACTGCAGCTCGGGGGTCGCGACAGCCCCTTCGACCTCAGCCCGCGACCCTCGGGAGGACACCGGGCCCAGCGGAAGGAGGACCCGGAGGAATGGGAGGAGATCGCCAACCAGATCCGTGACTCGGACCTTCCGGATCACGCCCGCAACCGGGCCGAGAAGGAGTTGGGACGGCTTCAGAAGCTCAATCCCGTGGCGCCGGAAGCCGCGGTCATCCGGACCCACCTGGACTGGATCGTCTCCCTGCCCTGGTCCGGGCGTTCCGAGGACAACCTGGACGTCCGCCACGCGTCGGAGATCCTCGAATCCCAGCACTTCGGTCTCGGAGAGGTGAAGGAGCGCGTCCTCGACCACGTGGCGGTGCTTTCCTTGGTCAAGGAGATGCGCGGTCCCATCCTCTGTCTCGTCGGGCCACCGGGCGTCGGGAAGACGTCCCTGGGCCGCAGCATCGCCGATGCCCTGGGCCGGGAGTTCGTGCGGGTCTCGCTGGGTGGCGTGCGCGACGAGGCCGAGATCCGCGGACACCGACGGACGTACGTCGGGGCCCTCCCGGGCCGTGTCATCCAGGGCATGCGCAGGAGCGGCACGAAGAATCCGGTCTTCCTCCTGGACGAGATCGACAAGCTGGCCCGGGACTTCCACGGCGACCCCGGTGCGGCCCTTCTGGAGGTCCTGGACCCGGAGCAGAACAAGAGCTTCACGGACCACTACCTCGAACTCGAGTACGACCTATCGGACGTCCTCTTCGTCGCCACGGCCAACACGCTCCAGGGCGTCCCCGAGCCCCTGCGCGACCGCATGGAGGTCATTCGGCTCCCCGGCTACCTGGACACGGAGAAGCGCGAGATCGCCACCCGCTTCCTGTGGCCTCGGCAAGCGGAGCAGCACGGCCTCCCGTCGGGTGCCGTGGCTCTGTCCGACGACGCCATCCACGAGATCATCGAGCGCTACACCCGGGAGGCAGGCGTCCGCGAACTCAACCGCCGCCTGTCCCGCGTCGCCCGCAAGCTGGCGCGGCACGTGGCCGAGTCCCCACCCGCCGACGCCGAAGCCCGGTCAGTGGAGGCCACCGATCTCAAGGAGCTCCTGGGGCCCCCGCCCTACCAACCGCCCGATCGGGACGAGAACAGCGACCGCGTGGGCATCGCCAACGGTCTGGCGTGGACCGCTGCCGGAGGCGAGGTGATGGACGTGGAAGTCGCCATCGTCCCCGGTGGGGGCAACCTCCGACTCACGGGAACGCTGGGCGACGTCATGAAGGAGTCGGCTCAGGCAGCGGTGACGTACGCCCGTTCACGGTCGGCACTCCTGGGGCTCGACCCGCTCTTCCACGAGAAGATCGACGTCCACATCCACATCCCCGAGGGGGCCACACCCAAGGACGGGCCGTCGGCGGGTATCACCATCGCCGTGGCCCTCATCTCCGCCCTCACCGACACCCCCACCCGGGCCGACGTCGCCATGACCGGCGAGATCACGCTGCGGGGCCGCGTCATCGGCGTGGGGGGCGTGAAGGAGAAGGCCGTGGCGGCCCTCCGCACCGGGATGAGCCGGGTCGTCCTCCCCGAAGCGAACGCCAATGACCTGGAGACGCTTCCGGAGGAGGTTCGGGAGGCGCTCACCTTCGAGCTCGTCACCACCATGGACGAGGTCATGGACGCCGTCCTGGCCCGTGGCCCGGGATCGCTTCGGCCGTCGAGGGACCCCGACATGAGCGTGCCCCTCTCCCACGGATGAGGTCGGGGCGATGAAGATCCGGGACGTCGAGTACGCCGGAACCATCGCCACCCCCGGGGGGCCTGCACCAGGTACCCTTCCACAGGTGGCGTTTTCGGGGCGCTCCAACGTGGGCAAGTCCTCGCTCATCAACACCCTCCTGCGCCGGACCCGCAACAAGATCGCCCATGTCTCCGCCAAGCCGGGAAAGACGCAGGCGCTGAACTTCTACGAAGTGAACGGCGAATTCTACCTCGTGGATCTCCCCGGGTACGGCTTTGCACGCGTGCCGATATCCATGCGCGACGCCTGGGCTCGTCTCATCGAGTGGTACCTCGGCGAGTCGGGTACGGTGCGGGGTGTCGTCCATCTGGTCGATGCCCGTCACAAGCCCACCGAGCACGACCTGACCATGGTGGGGTATCTGGCCGACCTCGGGTTGCCGACGCTCGTCGTCCTCACCAAAGTCGACAAGCTGAAGCGGAGCGAGCGGGCAAAGTCCGTCCAACGGGCCATGGCCGCTCTGGGCGTCGAGGAGTCTCAGCTCCTGCCCTTCTCCTCCAAGACGGGAGAGGGTCGGGAGAAGCTTCTCCACGCCCTCGAGGACCTCATCCATCAGGAGGCAGCCAGCCGGTGACACGAGCCCCCCTTGTGTTCGTCGCCGCCGTCACCGGGCTTGCGGCGTGCACCATCGCCCCCCCTCCCGAAGGATCCGTCGCGCCCGTGGCGGCCGACTCCCTGCCCCCGCCGGGCTTCGGGACCCTGCGTCAGGAGGAGATCTCCATGACGCTGCAGAATCAGGACCTCCAGATCATGGTGACGCCCCTCGCCGAGTCGGTCATCCTCGTCACGGCGCCGGACACGTACGAGCGACTGCGACGCATCGCGGATCGGAACCGGGGCGACCTGCCGACCTCGAGCGTCCTCTTTCTCGTGTCGTTCTACACCCAGCAGGCCGAGGTCCGCTTCGTCCCGGAAGAGGTGCAGATCCTCTCCCGCGGACTGCGTGTGCGCCCTCGCGCCATCGAACCCGTGACACCCACCTGGGGGCAGCGCAGGGTGCGCCAACGTGCCACCGAGATGGCGGTCTACGCTTTTCCTCCCGACGTGGACCTGACGTCCGAGCTGACACTGGCGTACGGCCTCGAGCAGGGAGGGAACTGGCCGGGAGTCCTGGCGCGTGTGCAGGCCGAACGGGCACGAGACCGGGCCCGGGCCGGGATCGGCGACTGACGGACGGGGCGGCCGCGCCGCATCAGGCCTCCAGCTCGTACTTGGAAATCTTCCGGTAGAGCGTCCGCTCGCCGATCCCGAGCAGCTCGGCGGCCTTCCGCCGATTCCCTCCTACCCGGGCGAGCGCGGCGGAGATGGCTTCGCGTTCCATCTCTTCGATGGTCATCCCCGGCCGGAAGACCACGACGCCCTCTTCCTCGTCGTCCTCCGCCATCTCGCCGGCAAAGTCGTCGTTCGTCGCCATCATCCCCGGCGAGTACGGCGAGATCTCGATCCCCGCCGAGATCTCGTTCCCGTCGTCTCCGCCTACGCGGCCCACGATGGGGATCCGTCCGGGATCGTCGCCGAGGACGCTTCGATACTCCTCGAACTCCCGCCGGAGATCGTCGACGTCCACCTTGAGCTCCACCAACGTCCGAAAGACGAACTCCAGCTCGGGGCGCAGCGTGCGCGCCTCCTCGTCGTCCTTCCGACCGCCGCCTCCAGGCCGCGGCACAGGGACGGGCAGAAGCGACGCGCCGCCTCGACGACGAACCTCGTCGGGAATGTCCTCCGGCCGGATCTGCCGACCCGGAGCGAGGACCACCATGGACTCCACGAGATTGCGGAGCTCCCGGATGTTTCCTGGCCAGGAGTAGTCGATGAGGATCTCCATGGCCTCCGGGGAGATGCCAGGGAAGTCGAGTTCGTTGCGATCGGAGACGTCCTTTACGAACGCCTCGATGAGGAGCGGGATGTCGGCGCGGCGCTCGCGCAGCGGGGGCAGCTGGATGCTGAGGACATTGAGGCGGAAGTAGAGGTCGCGCCGGAAGTCCCCGATGGCGACCAGCTGCCGCAGATCCTGGTTCGTGGCCGCGACGATGCGCACGTCCACCGTGATGGGCTTCTCGCCGCCCACCCGGTGGAACTCCCGCTGCTCCAGCACGCGAAGGAGCTTCGTCTGCGTCTGGAGCGGCATCTCACCGATCTCGTCGAGGAAGATCGTTCCGCTGTTGGCCAGCTCGAAAAGGCCCTTCCGGGTATCGATGGCGCCGGTGAACGCCCCTTTCTCATGACCGAACAGCTCCGATTCCAGGAGCGTCTCGGAAAGGGCCGCCACGTTCACCGCGATGAACGGCTTGTGCCTGCGCGACGAGAGGTGGTGGATGCCCCGCGCTACGAGCTCCTTTCCCGTGCCCGACTCCCCCGTGACGAGGACGGTGGACGCCACCGGCGCGATCTGGACCACACGCTCGAGAACCTCCCGCATGGCGTCGGTCTGTCCGACGATCCCCGTGACCCGGCGTAGGCGCCGCCGCTCCGCCGCCCGCCGCCCCAGGAGCACGATGTCCTCTACGGTGGCGGATGGGGGAAATACCTCCTCGAACGTCGCCCTCTGGGTCGCGGTGGAGGTCTCCGAGTCCCCGAAGGCAAAGACGGGGATGTGGAGGATGTCCCGGGCCTGCTGCACCAACGGCTCATCGGTGGCCGCCGCGTTTCCTGTGAAGAGCAGGAGCGCCGCATCGTCGTAGCCCGTCAATCGCTCCTTGGCGGTCACGAGCTCCGTGTCGTACCCGGCCTCCTCGAAGCCTTCGCGCAGCTCCCCGGCGCGAGGCAGGTCGTGGGTGGAGATGAGGATGACGGCGCCGTCGGTCACGATCCCCCTCCCGTGGGTGGAGCGTGAGACGTGGGGTCGTCACCGGCCAGGCGAACCGAGTGCTCCACCAGCGGTCCCAGAACCACCAGACCGTCGGACACGCCCCCAGGGCTGCCGGGCAGGTTTACGATCAGGGTTCCTCCGCGCAGCCCGGCGACCCCCCGGGACAGGACGGAGAACGGCGTCGAAGCCAGGCCCGCCTGTCGGATTCGCTCGGCGATACCCGGGACGTCGCGTTCGATGGCCGCGCGAGTGGCTTCAGGCGTCACGTCCCGGGGCGCGAGTCCTGTGCCGCCGGTGGTGAGGACGAGGCCGATCCCTTCGTCGGCCCACCGCGTCAACAAGGGAGTGATGGACGCGGTCTCGTCGGGAACCGTGGCGCGCCGTGCCACGTCGAAGCCGCGCTCCGCGCACCACTCCACGATCCGGGCACCGCTCACGTCCTCCTGCTCACCGCGGTGACAGCGGTCGCTCACGGTGAGGACGCCAACGGAGATCTGCGGTCCGGCGCTCAACGGGCCCTCCTCACCTCTTGATGGATCCCTCGGTATAGAACGGCGGCCGTTGTACCACGGCCGCCACCGAGCGCCCACGGGCGTCGATGCTCAGTTCCGTCCCCGCCTTGGCCAGTTCCGTCGGCACATAGCCCAGGGCGATGCCGTAGCCCAGCGTTGGGCTCACCGTGCCGCTGGTGACCCGCCCCACGACGTCGTCGCCGACGAGGATGTCATACCCGGGACGCGGAAACCCCCGGTCCGTAAGGCGGAGGCCCACCAGACGCCGCTGAACTCCCGCTTCCTTTTGAGCCGCGAGTGCCTCGCGCCCTACGAAGTCACCCTTGTCGAGCTTCGTCACCCAGCCGAGGCCCGACTCGAGGGTCGTATGCTCCTCGTCCAGATCGTTGCCGTACAGAGCGTACCCGACCTCCAGGCGGAGGGAATCCCTCGCCCCTAGACCAGCCGGAATGAGGCCATGCTCGGCGCCTGCCTCGAGGAGCGTCCTCCAGAGGTCGGGGGCGGCATCGGCGGCGACGTACAGCTCGAAGCCGTCCTCTCCCGTATACCCCGTGCCGCTGATGACCGCGGGGACGCCGCCCACCTCGCCCTCGGCGAAGCGGTAGTACTTCACATCGTCGATGTCGGGGGTAGCCAGGGGACGCAACACGTCACGGGCGTTCGGTCCCTGCACGGCGAGAAGTGCCGTATCGTCGGAAACGTTCTCGATCTCGACGTCGAAGGCCGCGGCGTGGCGCGCGATCCAGTCCCAATCCTTGGCGATGTTCGACGCATTCACCACCAGCACGTAGCGGTCGTCGAACCGGTAGATGATGAGGTCGTCGATGACACCTCCCGTCTCTAGACACATGGCCGAGTACTGAGCCTGACCCACCTCCATGGTGGAGGCATCGTTCACCGAGACCTTCTGTACCAGGTCCAGCGCCTGAGCCCCACGGACCACGAACTCGCCCATGTGCGAGACGTCGAAGAGGCCACACGCTTCGCGGACCGCGGCGTGTTCGGCCGTGATGCCCGTCGGATACTGGACGGGCATGGCGTACCCGGCGAAGGGCACCATCTTGCCGCCGAGCCGAACGTGCTCGTCATAGAGGGTCGTCTTCTTCTGGCCTTCGGTCATTCGGTGGGCTCCAGGGCGTTCGGTCGGCCGACGGGGCGGCCGAGGTTCGTGATGGGGAAGCGCGCCCCACTTAGGGGCTGTTGCGGATCACAGGATGTAGCGGCTCAGATCGTCGTCCTCGGCCACCTTCTCGAGGCGTTCCCGGACGTACGCCCGGTCCACGCGGAGGGTGTCGCCCTTGGTCTCGGGAAGCTCGAAGAGCACTTCCTCTAGGAGGGTGGTCAACACCGTCTGGAGCCGTCGAGCACCGATGTTCTCCATGCGATCGTTGAGCTGCATAGCGATCTGGGCGATCTCGTCGATGCCGTCGTCGGTGAACTCGATGCTGGCGTCCTCGGTCTCCACCAGGGCACGGTATTGGGCCAGGAGCGCATTCTTCGGCTCCTGCAGGATGCGGCCGAACTCCTCCTTGCCGAGGCTCTGGAGTTCGACGCGGATCGGGAACCGACCCTGGAGCTCGGGAATCAGGTCCGACGGCTTGGCCACGTGGAAGGCGCCGGCGGCGATGAAGAGAATGTGGTCCGTGCGAACCAGGCCGTACTTGGTGGCCACCGTAGAGCCTTCGACGATGGGCAGGAGGTCGCGCTGGACCCCTTCCCGGCTCACGTCGGGCCCCTGCGTACTCCTGGCGCCCGCCACCTTGTCGATCTCGTCGAGGAAGACGATGCCCATCTCCTCGGCGCGGTAGAGGGCTTCGTTCACCACCTCGTCCATGTCCACGAGCTTGTCCAACTCGTCCTGGAGGAGGATCCGCCGCGCTTCGGCCACCGAGACGGTCCGCTGCTTCGTCTTCTTCGGAAGCATCTCCTGGAGCATCTCGGTGAAGTTGTAGTCCATCCCGTCGCCGCCGCCCATGGGCAGCATCATGCCGTCGATGGACGCCGACTGGGTCACCTCGATCTCGACTTCCCGCTCCTCGAGCTTTCCGTCCTGGAGGAGCTTCCCGAGCTTCTCGCGGGTCCGGTCGCGACGCGCCTGTACCTCGTCGGTGGTGGCCTCCACCCCCGACGGACCCGCGACGAATACGCTGGCCGTGTTCGAGCCCTCCTCCCTCGGCGGCTCGGGATTCGTCACAGGAAGAAGGAGGTCGAGCAAGCGATCGTGGACCCTTTTCTCGGCGATCTCCTGTACCTCGTATTCCCGGTCCGCCCGGACGAGGTTGATGGAGATGTCCACGAGGTCGCGGATCATGGACTCGACGTCGCGCCCCACGTAGCCCACCTCGGTGAACTTCGACGCTTCCACCTTGAGGAAGGGTGCGCCCGCCAGCCCGGCAAGCCGCCGGGCGATCTCCGTCTTCCCTACGCCCGTGGGGCCGATGAGGATGAGGTTGTTGGGCAGGATCTCCGGGCGCATCTCCTCGTCGACGCGCTGTCTCCGCCACCGGTTGCGGAGGACGATGGCTACGGCTTTCTTCGCGTCCTCCTGACCGATGATGTATTTGTCCAACTCGGCGACGATCTGCCGAGGCGTCAATTCGTCGAGCCACACGTCCTCACCCGCGGCCCCGTCGTCGGCAGCGGGGGCCATGGGCTCCTGCCGCTCCACTGCTTCCGTCGTCATCCCTGCTCTCCTCCGTCCCCGTTCAACTCCAACACGACGATGTCGCGGTTGGTGTAGATGCAGATATCTCCGGCGATCTCCATGGCCCGCTGGACGATGTCACGGGCTTCGAGATCCGAATGCTCCTTCAGCGCCCGGGCCGCCGCCAAGGCGAACGAGCCCCCGGATCCGATGGCCAGGATCTCGTCGTCGGGCTCGATGACGTCGCCGTTCCCGCTCACCAGAAAGAGGTGGTCGGCATCGGCCACCGCCAGCAGTGCATCCAGACGGCGCAGGTACCGATCCATGCGCCAGTCCTTGGCCAGCTCCACTACCGCCTTCGGAAGATTGGCCGGATACCGCTCCAGCTTCTCCTCCAACTTCTCGAATAGCGTAAAAGCGTCGGCCACCGCGCCGGCGAACCCGGCGAGGATGATCCCGTCCTTGAGCGCGCGAACCTTCCGCGCACTCCCCTTCACCACCGTATCGCCCATGGTCACCTGCCCGTCCCCTCCCATGGCGACGCGGCCGTTCTTCCGGACGGCGAGGACGGTGGTGGCGTGTACGTCGGGCAGGCTCATGCGGGCGTCTCGGGGGGTTCGGGGAGGCGGGCCGAGGGCTTCGGTCACCATCGGGGCCGGCGGGCAACGAATCTAACCATACCGCTGCCGATATGGCAGACGCGGGGGCTGGGCGAGATGCCGCTGGGCGAGATGTCATCGCCCCTCCGCTGCCCGTGACTCCGGAGGGGCGAGGCGCTCGCCTCGCAAGGAACAAGGAGGAAGGAGTAGCAACGCTACTTCGACGACGCGAGACGCCGCGAGGCGAGATGCATCGCCCCTCCGCCTATTCGGAGCGTGGGTGGGCTTCTTTGTATACCCGCAGGAGCCGTTCTTTGCTCGTGTGCGTGTAGATCTGGGTGGTGGACAGCGACACGTGGCCCAACAGCTCCTTCACGGCGAGAAGGTCGGCCCCGGCTTCCATGAGATGGGTGGCGAAGCTGTGGCGCAGCGCGTGGCTGGAGAGGCCCCGGGCGCCAGCGGCCTGCTCGAGGGCATCGCGAACGGCCCCCTGGATGGAGCGCCGGGAGAGGCGCCCGCCTTCGGCATTGACCAGCAGGGCTCCCTGGTCAGCGGGCGCCACCTCGGCACGGCGTGGCTCGTACCGTCCGATGGCTACCAGCGCCGACCTCGTGACGGGTACGATCCGCTCCTTCGAGCCCTTCCCCAGCACCCGGGCCTGCCCGGTCCGGGCGTCGACGGCGTCGACGTCCAGGCCATGGAGCTCGGCGAGGCGCAGGCCGCTGCCGTACAGCAGTTCCAAGACGACGAGCGCCCGGGTCCCCTGAAGGGAGTTCTCCGACGCCCGATTCTCTGCGTACTCGAAGACCGTATCGACGTCGCTGGGCGACAGATGTCCTGGAAGCCGCTTCTCCAGCTTCGGCGCGCGCACCGTCCGCCCGGGATTGGCCGGAATCCGCTCCTCCAGGTGGAGGAAGGAGAAGAAGGTGCGGGTGGCGGCGAGCTTTCGGGCGACACTCCGTTTCGCCAGGCCCTTCCGACCGAGCCACCCCAGGAAGGAGCGGAGGGCCAGGCGATCCACGTCGGGATCGGCCCACGTCCACCCCTCCCTCCCGAGGTACTCACCCAGGAAACCCTCGAGCTGCCCGAGATCGCGACGGTACGCCGTGAGCGTGTTGGGACTGAGCTGGCGCTCGTGTTCGAGGTGCCGGAGGAAATCCGTCACCTCGGGGCGCGCCGGGTCACCTTCGGTCCGGTCGACCATACGTCAGGGCGCCCGCACTCAGTCGCCGCCCGATACGGCCTCCGCATGGAGGCTCGCGTCGAAGTCCTCGGCGGCGGTGACGCCGTGCGCGGCCATCCACTCGAGGAAGTCGGTCTGCGCCCGCTCGGCCAGCATCTCGCGCTTCCGGCGCTTGTCCCGCACCCGCTTGTCCAACGGCTCGACCAGTCCCCAGTTGGAGTTCATGGGCTGGAAGCGACCGGGCTCGGCCTCGCGCAGATACCGATAAAGCCCACCCGTCATGGTGGTGGATGGGGGCACGATAGGCGACTTCCCCGCCAGAACGCGGTCGAGGTTGATCCCGGCCAGGATCCCGCTGGCCGCCGATTCGGTGTACCCCTCGACCCCGGTCAGCTGGCCGGCGAAGAGCACGTCCTCACGGCCACGCAGCGATCCGTGGGCCGTCAGGCGATCCGGGAAGTTGAGATAGCTGTTCCGATGGATGGAGCCCCAACGCAGGAACTCGGCCTCGGCAAGGCCCGGGATGGCGGTGAAGATTCGCCGCTGCTCCCCGATCTTCAGACGCGTCTGGAAGCCCACCATGTTCCACATCTGCCCCGCCCGATCTTCCCGGCGAAGCTGGACCACCGCCCACGGGCGGTTGCCCGTCCGCGGATCGGTGAGTCCAATGGGCTTCATGGGGCCGAAGCGCAGCGTATCATGCCCGCGCGCCGCCATCACCTCGATGGGCAGACAGCCCTCGAAGTACGGTACGGCGTCCCAGTCATGCCCTTCGTGGGCCTGCCCGCCCTGCAACGCTTCGATGAAGGCGTCGTACTCGGCCTTGTCCATGGGACAGTTTAGATAGTCGGCGTCCTCGTCGAAGCGGCCCTGAGCGAAGACGATGGTCTCGTCGATGCTCTCCCGATGAACGATGGGCGCGATGGCATCGAAGAAGGCCAGCCCTCCGTCGCCGAGCTCGGCTTCCACCGCCTCGTAGAGCGCTCCTGACGTCAGGGGCCCGGTTGCGATGATCGTCGGGCCGTCGGGGATGGCGGTGCACTCCTCCCTCACGACGTGAATGCCCTCGTGGGACGTGACGGCCGCCGTCATGGCCTCGGAAAAGAGGTGGCGATCCACCGCGAGGGCCGATCCTGCGGCTACGCGCGTGGAGTCGGCGGAACGGAGCAGAACGGAGCCCAGCGTACGCATCTCACGCTTGAGCTGACCGTGGGCGTTCCAGACGGCTTCGCTCTTGAACGAGTTCGTGCAGACCAGCTCACCCAACCGGTCGGACTGGTGGGCGTCGGTGGTACGCACCGGCCGCATCTCCACCAGACGAACGTTCCGACCGGCGTCGGCGAGCTTGAGGGCCGCCTCACACCCCGCGAGTCCGCCACCGACGACGGTGACGTCGTGGCTCATTTCTTCTTCGAGCTCTTCTTCGACTTGCGACGCCGCTTTCCCCCGCCCTTGGCTGCCTTCTCGGCAAGCATCTCCAGGGCCATCACGAGATCCACCTCCTCGGGGTCCGTACCCTTGGGGATGGTCGCGTTGATGTCACCATCGGTGACGTAGGGGCCATACCGACCGGACATGACGGAGATCTCGGCCCCGCTGTCAGGGTGGGTCCCGAGCTCCTTCAGCGGGAGTCGTTTCCCGGCCTTCTTGGCCTCCACCAGGGCGCTGGCGTCCTCCACGGAGATGTTCCAGAGGTCGTCGACGCTGCGGAGGCTCGCGAACACCTTCCCCCGGCGCACGAAGGGCCCGTAGCGCCCTATGCCCGTCACCAGGTCTTCCCCCGTCGTGGGATCCTCACCCACGGTGCGGGGGAGCTCGAGGAGCTTCAGGGCGTACGCCAGATCGACGTCGCCCGGCTCCACGCCCTTGGGGAGACTCACTCGCTTGGGCTTCTCGTCCTCGTCAAGCGCCTCCAGCTCCACGTACGGGCCGTAGGGGCCGTTCTTGAGGAGCACGGGCCGCTTCTCGTCGGGATGTTCGCCCAGCTCTTCCCCACTTGGATCGAATCCGTCCAGCGAGCGCGTGCTCTTGCACTCGGGATAGCCGGAGCACCCGAGGAAGCGGCCGTAGCGATTCCATCGGACCAGCATGGGTCGGCCGCACTTGTCGCACGTCTCGCCTTCGGCGGCAAGGATCTCCTTGATGATCTCGTCGGAGTTCGCCTCCCCTTCCTCGATGCGACTCATGAGGCGGGGATAGAAGTCGGCGAGGAGCTTTCGCCAGTCGACGTTGCCCTCTTCGATCTTGTCGAGCTCCCCCTCCATCCTGCTCGTGAAGTCGGCGTCGAAGATGTTGGGCAGGACCCGGATGAGCAGCTTGGACACGACCTCGCCCAGATCCGTGGGGTGGAAACGACGCTGCTCCAGCTCCACGTATCCCCGGTCGACGATGACGGAGATGATGGAGGCGTACGTGGAGGGGCGGCCGATGCCCAGCTTCTCCAGCTCCTTCACGAGACTCGCTTCGGAGAAGCGCGGGGGCGGCTGGGTGAAGTGCTGCCTGGGCTCGAGCTTCTCGAGCTCGGCGGTGGTGCCCTCCGCCAGCTCCGGCAACGGCTCGAGATCGTCGAGGCGCTGCTTGTCACCGGCCTCCGTCGCCTCCAGGTAGAGGCGCGTGAAGCCGTCGAACTTCACGATGGATCCCGTGGCCCGGAACAGGTACGCCCGACCGTCCGCACCCTCCAGATCGAAGTCGGCCGTGGTCGTATCGTAGACCGCCGGAGACATCTGACTCGCCACGAAGCGCATCCAGATGAGCTCGTACAGCTTGGCCTGGTCGGGCTCGAGGTACTGTTCGGCCTCGCTGGGAAGAATTCCAACGTCGGTGGGGCGGATGGCTTCGTGGGCGTCCTGCGCCGCCGCCTGCTGATTCCCACCGTAGAGGCGCGGCGCCTTGGGAATGTACTTCTCGTCGAACTCGCTCTCGATCCACTCCCGCGCCTGGTTCACCGCCACGGGCGACACCCGGGTGGAGTCGGTCCTCATGTACGTGATGAGCCCGATCTGACCCCTGCTGCCGATCTCCTGACCCTCGTAGAGCCGCTGGGCATTGGACATGGTGCGGCGGGCCGAATAGCGGAGGCGCTTGGCCGCTTCCTGTTGCAGCGTCGACGTGGTGAAGGGCGCCGACGGGTTCTTCCGACGCTCCCTCCGCTTGACGCTGGTGACCTGGAAGGGGACGGACCGCACCGCGTCGAGGACGGCTTTCGCCTCGTCCTCGTTCTCCAGCTTGAACGTTTTCCCGTCGATGTGATGGAGCTTCGCTTCGAAGGGCTGCTCTTCCCGCTGGAGGTGCGCGAGGATCGACCAGTACTCTTCCTGGACGAAGGCCCGGATCTCGTCTTCACGCTCGCAGATGAGCCGGAGAGCCACCGTCTGGACACGGCCCGCCGAGAGGCCGGGGCGGATGGGTTTCCAGAGGAGTGGGCTGACCTTGTAGCCGACGAGACGGTCGAGAATGCGCCGCGCCTGCTGGGCCTCGATCTTCTTCAGGTCGAGCTCGCCAGGGTTGTTCAGGGCGTTCTGGACGGCGCTCTTCGTGACCTCGCGGAAGATGACGCGCTGGAAGCGGCCTGCGTCCTTCTCGTAGCCGAGCTGCTCGGCGACGTGATATGCGATGGCCTCACCCTCGCGATCCGGGTCGGTGGCCAGGATCACCGAGTCGGCGTTCTTCGCCTTCTTCTTCAGATCGGCAATGACTTTGCCCTTGCCGCGGATGGTGACGTACTTCGGTTCGAAGTCACCCTCCACGTCGACCCCCAACTCCTTCTTGGGGAGGTCCCGCACGTGCCCCACCGAGGCAGCGACTTCGTAGCCGCTGCCCAGATATTTCCCGATGGTGCGAGCCTTTGCGGGAGACTCGACGATGACCAGATGCTTTCCGCCGTTATCGCTCATTCAGCGCCGGTTCCGGATTCGTATTCATGCAGGATCTCCTGGATCGTGACATCATCTACCGAGCGGCCCTCCGTGTCCACTCCGACGGTGGCCCGCTCGTAGAAGCGGCGACGCTCGGACAGCAGCTGAGCGGTCCGCTTCGCCGGGTCCCCTCCTTCGAGCAATGGACGGGTCGCTCCGTCCCGCTCCGCCCGACGCACCGCCTCCCCGACACCGACCTGGAGCCAGACGGAGACAGTACCCTCCGGAAGCTCGTCGAGACGACCTTCCGCGGCCGCCCAACCCCCTCCGGTGGCCACCACCACATGGGTCGCCTTCAGTGCATCGGCGGCCACCTCCGCCTCCCGGCGTCGGAACTCCGCCTCCCCCTCGGCCCGGAAGATCCCCGCGATGCTCCGGCCCGCCTGCTCCTCCACCCGGGCGTCGACGTCGACGAAGTCCCAGCCGAGTCGGTGGGCCAGAGCCCGGCCCACCGCGCTCTTGCCCGCGGCCATGAAGCCGACGAGCACCACCCGGCGGACACGCACTCGGTCAGCGTTCCCCGAAGCCACGCTCCGCCAGATACGTGAGGTACCCTTCCATGTTCCGGCGCACCTCGCCGACGGAGTCGCCGCCGAACTTCTCCAGTAGGGCGTCACCCAGGACAAGAGCCACCATGGCCTCTCCGACGACGCCTGCGGCGGGGACCGCGCAGACGTCGCTTCGCTCCACCGCCGCATCGCCCACGCTTCCGTCTCGGAGGTCGACGCTGGGCAGTCGCTTTCGCAGCGTCGAAATGGGCTTCATTGCGCCCCTCACCACGAGGGGCTCCCCTGTGGTGACGCCTCCCTCCAGGCCCCCGGCCCGGTTCGACGCCCGGCCGATGCCTCCGGCTCGACGCTTCTCCTCGGCCAGCACGATGGCGTCGTGGACCTTCGACCCCGGCGCAAGGGCGTTGGCGAAGCCGGTGCCCATCTCGACCGCCTTCACGGCCTGGATGGACGTAATCGCCTGGGCTAGCCGGCCGTCGAGCTTTCGATCCCACGAAACATAGCTGCCCAGACCCACCGGGACGCCCGTCGCCACGACCTCGAAGACACCGCCCAGCGTGTCGCCCCGCTCCTTGGCCTCATCGATCTCGGCCATCATCCGCTCGGCCGCCGTCTCGTCGAGGCAGCGGACCGGGTTGGCGTCCACGGCCTCGTTGAGGTCGACCGGCGGAGCGACGTCCTCGGCTACCGTGCTGCCGATGGAGACCACGTGACTCCCGATCCGGATGCCCAGCACGGCGAGGAGGCGCTTCACCACCGCTCCGCACGCCACCCGGGCGGCCGTCTCCCGGGCACTTGCCCGCTCCAGGATGTCGCGGACGTCCCGGCGATCGTACTTGAAGGCTCCCACCAGGTCTGCGTGTCCCGGCCGGGGGAGGTAGTGGGGCCGCAGAGCCTTGGGGTTGCCCTCGGCCTCGGGCGGATCGTGACTCATGGCCGTCGTCCAATTCTCCCAATCCCGATTCCAGATGATCATGGAGAGGGGAGATCCCAGCGTCTCCCCCAGCCGAACGCCACTGAGGAGCTCGGCCCGGTCGGACTCGATCTCCATCCTTCGGCCCCGTCCATACCCGCCCTGGCGGCGCTTCAACTCCGGATCGACATCCCGCTCCATGCTGAGGTCCAGTCCGGCGGGAATGCCCTCCAGGAGGGCGGTGAGACCCTTTCCGTGGGACTCGCCGGCGGTGTGGAATGAGATGCGACGCATGGTTCTTCGGCGGGAGGGATCGGTGGTGGGAGCAGGAACGGCCCGGCGCTGCGCCGACCCGACTGGAGTTCAGACGTTTCAGCATCCGAGCTAGAGCAGCCCGTCGCGCGCGGCGCCCGCGAGCATGCCGGCGCGGCGGGCGGCGCGCCGCGCGCGCGGCGCGAGGCGCTCCTTGGGCGGAGGCGGCGCGCCCTGG
>CALJKZ010000023.1 GCA_937983085.1 uncultured Gemmatimonadales bacterium | reverse complement strand
TCGGCCAAGGCCGCCGACGATCCGATGGCGATGGCCGCGCCTCCCTCCCGGACGAAGTCGAGGATCCTCGGCACCGTCCCCGCGACGGTCACCGATCCCATGCGCTGGCGATACTCGTCGGGCACCGTCTCGGGGTCGGGTCCGCGGCCGAAGAATCCGCCACCACCCCCGCCGTCCTCGGCGGGAATGGCGCCATCCTCGAAGACCAGGACGTCGTAGTCGCCCAGGCCGCCGTCGTCGAAGTCCGGCGGGTAGAGAACGTCGAAGTCGAACTCGAAGTCCTCGAGGATCATCCGCGTCCAGCCCGAAGGCATGGAGCCGCCGTACCGATCCCACAGGCCGATCTTCACGGGCTCGAGCTCGACTGCGCTCCCCGAGGGTCGCTGGGCGACTCCGACGAAGTCGAGCCCTCTCTCCCGAGCCAGGCGCTCCACCACGTCCCGATCGGTCTCCAGGTAGAAGGCACCCACCGGGAAGCTCACCCCACCGGCCGTGATGGGCTCGGTGTACCACCAGGCATCGTGGCCCGCTGCCATCACCCGGTTCACCGCCACGAAGGCGTCGTTGATATGGTCTACGACGTAGCCCCGGGCGTTGGCGGCCCCGGCTACGGTACCGGCGGTAGGTGAATCGATGACGTCGGGCACGAGCTCGAAGGGCCCGTCGAATCCTTCCATGACCTCGTCGACCTCGACGCCCATCTGCCACGCCAGCGTCCAGCCGGTGTTGTCGTAGGGTGCCGTCGGCGGCGCGCCGGGATAGGCGAAGTCGTTGGGGTGCTGCTGCTCGCGGAACATGTCCAGGACGTGCGGGCGGAAGGCCTGGTCGGCCTTCACCACGTAGGAGCCCGCCGGGTACCGGGTGCCCTGCACCGTGAAGTCGCGCGTGGCCCGGTGCACGTCCACTCCGTTGTAGAGGAGGGCGTTGACGAACTTGGTGGCCGTGAGGAAGTCGCGTTGGTCCGACGGCATGATGAAGCCGCGCGGGTCCCGGTCCGCGGGATCACGAAGGGCGCGCTGCCAGTCGCTCCGATCGCCCCGGTCGATGGTTTCCGCCGCTGCATCGATCTCGAAGGGCAAGGTCGTCCACGAGTCCGTGCTGCCGCGCTCGATAGAGTTCCGACCCATCTGCCAGATGTTGAAAAGGAGGTGATCGCTGTTCCGGGACGCGTAATCCAGGACGGCCCAGTTGGCGGTCTGGGAATACTCCACCGACTGGCGGAAATGCCACGGACCCGGCTCCACGGGAAGGGGCAGGTCGCCGTGGGGCATCTGGCGGTCCGGAATGAAGGGGATCTCGATGGGCGTGGGATGGCCGATGGTCTCCGTGAGGAGGCCGATCATGTTCTTGAAGTACGGGGTGGTCCGGAGGCCTCCGTTCCACCACGTGGAGTACGACGCCCCCGAACGCATGGTTGTGCCGCCCTTCCCTTCCCGCACGAAGCGCTGGTGCATGGCCGAGCCCACCCGATCTAGCGACGTGATGATGAGGGGGTCGAGGTAGTGGTTCGGCGGATCCCGGAAGGGGGGCGCGAACATGACGGTGCCGGCGGGCCCCGTCTGATGGTGGTTGTAGACGATCTGGGGGAACCACTCCCGATACATGGAGCGGTTCATGTTCTGCGTCTCGGCCAGCGCCGCCATGTAGAAGTCACGGTTGTTGTCGTGGCCCGCGTACTTCTGGTAGAGCACCGGCACCCCTGCAGTGGAGCGCTCCAAGGGATCGTTCGACCGCATGTACCAGTCCGACACCAGCGTCATTCCGTCGGGATTCGCATGGGTCGCCAGGATCACGACGTCGTCGAGGATCCGCAGGGTCTCCGCGTCGGTGTACTCGTTGAGCCGGTACACCATCTCGGTGAGCTGGGCCGCGCCGAGGACCTCCGTGGCGTGCAGCCCGCCGTCGATCCAGATGATGGCCTTTCCTTCCTCGGCGAGACGGGCCGCCTCCTCGCGGCTCACCCCCTCGGACTTCGCCAGCCGGGCGCTGATCTCCTTGTAGCGATCCAGGTTGGCGAAGTTGGCCGGCGCCGTGATGATGGCCTGGATCTGCGGGCGCCCCTCCTCAGTCAGGCCCAGCGTGTCGAGCACCATGCGATCGGACTCGCCGGCCAGGCGGATCCAATACTCGTGGAGCCGCTCGTAGTTGAAGAGCATGTAGTCGGCCCCGATCTCGTGGCCGAAGAACTCCTCGGGTGGGGTGACGCGCTCCTGGGCGGCGACGGGCGTGGACGCCAACACAGCGGTGAAGAGAAGGACCGGAACGGCGAACAGACGACGATGCATGCGAAAGACCCTCGAAAGCTGCGAACGTGGTGTAGCCAGAGCCGCGGCGTGGCGGCCGGGCTCAATCTAGACACGCTGACGGTCGCCCGCTGTTGAGTCGCGAGCGCCGTGGCGTTGGCCGGGCGCGACGGCGTCGACTACTACGCGGCCGGCACCCCCTCGGGGTAGACGGTGAGGTTCTTGATGGTCTCGTAGGGCATGTCGACGTCCGCCGAGCGCAGCGCCTCGAAGGCCTGCTCACGGAGCTTCAACCGCAACGGGATGTGACGGCGCTCGTCGTGGATCCAGGCACGCAGGCTCATGGCCACGTTGTAGTCGTTGAGCTCGGTCACAACCACGTCGGGCGCAGGGTCCGACATGAACTCCGGGTCACCTTCGATGAGACCCAGGAGCGTCGAGCGAACGTTGCCGAGGTTCTCCTCGACGCCGACGGTGACCCCGACGTCGAGCCTCAGGTGCGGGAAGTTCGTGTACGACGCCACCGTCGAGTTGACGACCTCGGTGTTGGGGATAGCCAGCATCTTCCCGTCGACCGTCACGACCCTCGTGGACCGCAGCGTGATCCGATCGACCCGCCCGTACTTGCCGTCGATCTCGATGAGGTCACCCAGAACGAAGGGCCGATCCCAGAAGATGAAGACGCCGGAGATGATGTTCGAGAGGGCGTCCCGGGCCGCGAAGCCGATGGTCAGACCGGCCACGCCGAGACTCGCGATGATGGATCCGGTATTGATGCCCAATTCGGCCAGAGCGGCGACGACACCGAGGGTCAGGATGAGGACCCGGGTGACCGTCTGGAAGAAGCTCCGGCCCGTCTCGTCGACCTCCATCCGCTTCAGCAGAGGTACAAGCACCAACTTCAGCAGACGCCAGACGAGGTAGTAGACCGCGAAGGTGACGACGGCGAAGAGCAGGTTCTCCGCCCAATTCGCGAAGTTCTCGGCGAGGATGTCGGGATCGAAGGACTGGGCGAGACGCAACCGGATGGCGCTGAGGATCTCGTTCATGGGGTGGCTCTGAGTCAGGCGTGACGACGGGACATGCGGACGCCGCCATCATGGGCCGGGGGGTCCGGCCCTGCCAGAGCCCGGGCGATTCTCCTAGGGAGTACCGCTCCAGTACACGATCCCGCCTGCCTGCTGGCCCACCTCGGCGGATCCCACGAGGGAGAACGTCTCCAGCTCGTAGACGTCGACCTTCCCCGGTTCCGCCCCGACGCCCTCCACCGAGACGAAGGCGAAGCGGGAGTCGGGGGTGATGACCACCCCGTGGGTTACGGTGGTCGTGGAGGGCACGACGGCGAGGCTTTCGCCCGACTGCGCATCGAAGAACTGGACCTGGCCGGCCCCCTTCAACGACGCCACCAGGATCCTGCCGTCGGGGGTGATGCCCAGGTTGTAGGGGGCCCGGCCCGCCGGGAACTTGCGCTCGAGGGACCAGCGCTCCCGATCGACCACCAGGATCTCGTCGGACTTGTTGCAGGCCACGTAGAGCGTCCGGCCGTCGGGCGCCGGCTGCACCCACGTGGGCGAGCACGACGGTTCCGCCATGCCCATGGAGCCCATGTGCGTCGGCGCCTCCGCCCGCGTCATCCCCAACCGACCCGTGAGGATCTCCGGCACGTGGTATCCGGTGAGCGCCGCTTCCTGGTCCGTGGAAACGGTGAAGCGACGCGAGACCTCGAAGGAGCGCGTGTCGATCTCCACCAACTGGTCGTCCATCATGCACAGCGAGTAGGCGAAGATCCCGTCGGGGGCGAAGCGAAGCCCGTGGGGCATGGTGCACGTGGGGATCTGCGCGACCTCCACCAGGTCCGGCGTATACACCACGGAGACCGTGGAGGGCACGTGTTCGCCGTGCAGATTGAAGTTGGCGACGAAGGCGTAGAGGCCGTCGGGCGTCAGATCGAGGGTCGCCGGGAAGTTGCCCAAGAGAATCGGATCCGCCACCAGAGTGTCCGGTCCCGCGTGGAACTTCCACAGCTTTCCGTCGGGCACGCCGTGGGCGGTGGTCATGTAAAGGTACGCGCCGTCCGGGGACACGTTGAGGCCGTGTGGCCCCTCGTTCTCCACGGCCATCTCCCCCACCGGAATGGTGGCGTCGA
>CALJKZ010000022.1 GCA_937983085.1 uncultured Gemmatimonadales bacterium | reverse complement strand
AGTTCTCGAGCCACCACTCGAGCAGCGGTTGCAGCCGCGGCAGCTTCGGGCGCGCCTCGCCGCGGCGCTTCTCGAGTGCCGCGTCTTCGAGCGCGAACAGCCGCTCCAGAGAGCTGCCGTACTCGCGCCAGGGCCATCTCCACCTGGTCGGTGGTCGGTGCCACCTGCGCGAGGTAGTCGAAGACCGGGGCGTCGGCGAACTCGCCTCCGTCGGCGTCGTCCTGCTGGGAGATGCCGCCGCCGAAGGGCGGGACCATGCCCTGGGCGTGTAGGTAGTCCTGCCGAAGCCGGAGGCTGCCCAGGTTCACCACGCCTCGGATGATCTCGCCGGTGCGCGGGTCGGTCACCGTATTGCCGTACGAGTAGCCACGGGTCCGGCGGTGGGTCCAGTGGATGAGGTTGTAGCGGATGTCCTGGGGATCGACGCCGTCGGGAAGTAGCTCCACGCGGTATGCGTCGACGAATCCGGCCGCCTCGAAGGCTTCTCCCCACCAGGCCGCGCCTTCGATGAGCGCGGAACGCACCGGCTCCGGAGTTCCGGGATCCACGTAGTAGACGATGGGCTCTACCGCCGTGGACCGCTCGGCGTTCGGGTTGGTCCGCTCCAGTCTGTGTTTGGCGGAGAGACGGACGCGCATGTCCTCATCGATGGGCGTGGCGTAGTCGTAGAGGGTCGGGCCGTTCACCCCCACCCGGGGATCGGCGATCCTCGTCTCGAACCCGGGGCCCGGCAGCTGGATGAAGGAATGATGCTGCCGCAGCGTCACCGCCTCGCCCGTGGCCGCCACTCCGCTGACGAGTCCGCCCGGATCACGGGACGTGAAGGTCAGGATGGATTCGACCTCCGTGTTCTCGGGGAAGGACTGGGTGTTGGGCAGGTGGATGGCGCTGCGTTCGCGGTCCAAGGTGAACGTGCCCTGGCCCCGAGCGCGTAGCTGATCGATGACTCCGCGGGCGTCGCGCAGGAAGAAGGCGGTGGCGTCCACGAGGACCCGGCCGTCGGTGGCGGCCTCGACGTCGAAGCCCCAGTGAACGGACGGCGCGAACGCGTCGCGCACGGCCTGGACCTCGGTGGGGTTCTCGCTCCGAGCGACGAACCGGTAGTTGGGCTCCATGAGGAGGACGCGGGGTCCAATGCGACGCGCCTCGAGGATGTGGGTGCCCCGGAGCTGTCCGCGGTCGATGCCCACGGGGTTCGAGCCGAGGCCGGACCCCATGGAGATCTGATACAGGAACTCGGTGTCGAGGGCCGGAATCTCCCAGAAGAGGGAGCCAGTAGCGTCGTCCCAATAGAGGTCGAAGAAGCCCTCCATGCGCTCCATACCGGCGGTGCGCTCGGCGATCCCGGGGATGGCGTCCTGGGCGTGAGCCGGGGTGACGCTGACCATGAGTGCGACGGTGAGGGCGGCGCAGAGGAGTCGGGTCTTCATGCCATGGGTTCCTGCTGTGGTTCGTGCCGGAGTGGGGTGGCCAACGTAGAAGGATCGTCGGTCCGGACAAGACGTCGTTCGCCCGGGTCGGTACCGACTGGCCCGGGGAGGGCCGGGGCCCCACTTTCCCGACCCCTCGATCGTTCCGTCCGACCGGAGGCGACGCCACGCTCGGCGTCCGACACCGCCGGCCGGACTCGTCAGCAGCAGTCAGAAAGGAAGGCCCGATGAAGATCCGTCTCGCTCGTTACGCCCTCTTCGCGAGCGCCGCCCTCCTCCCGGTGGCGTGCACCCAGGCCGAGTCTTCGCCCAGCCAGGCCATGGGGGGCGCCGGCAACCCCATTACGGGGGAAGGCGTGCCCAACCCCGCTCCCACGGTGGTCCAGAACTGGGGCGAGCTGCCGGAAGGCCGGGAATGGGGCACCACCGCCGGCATCGACCTCGATCCCATCGATGGTCACATCTGGGCGTACGAGCGCTGCGGGTCGGGCGGGCTCGGCAGCGGAGGCGTGGACTGCGACTCGAATCCGGTGGATCCCGTCTTCAAGTTCGATCGGAACACCGGTGAGGTCCTGGCCAACTTCGGCGGCGGTTTGATGGTGGTCCCCCACGGAATCCACGTGGACAGCGTCGGCAACGTCTGGGTGACCGACTTCGCGGGGAACGAAGCCGGTACCAAGGGCCACCAGGTCCACAAGTTCAGCCCCGACGGTGAGCTCCTCATGAGCCTGGGCGTCCCGGGCCAGGCGGGCACCGAGCCGGGTCAGTTCAACCAGCCCAACGACGTCATCACCGCCGGGGACGGCAGCATCTTCGTCTCCGACGGTCACACGGGTCAAAACCTCACCAGCAACCAGGCCATCGCCGAGGGCCGCGAGCGCGGCCTCACCGGTCGGATCATCAAGTTCGACGCCGAGGGCAACTACCTCATGGAGTGGGGCGAAATCGGGTTGGAGCACGGTCAATTCCGTACTCCCCACGCCATGGCCTTCGACTCCCAGGGCCGCCTCTGGGTCGCCGACCGTGGCAACCACCGCCTCGAGATCTTCGACCAGGACGGCAACTATCTCGACTCGCGGTACGTCTACGGACGGATCAGCGGCCTCTTCATCACCGACGACGACATGGTCTACGCCATCGACTCCGAGTCGAGTCCGCTGAACCACCCCAACTGGCGCAACGGTGTCCGCATCGGGCCCGTGGACGGAGACCACCTGGTGGGCTTCATTCCGCCCTTCGAGCGTGAGACGCGCCTTTACCAGGGTACGGCCGGGGAGGGTGTCGCTGTGGACGCCGACGGCAACGTCTACGCGGCGGAGGGCCCGAACTCACTGCAGTGGGCCGGCGGAGCCTTCACCAAGTATGAAGCGGGTAACTGACCGCGGGGCTCCTACGGGCTGAACCCCGACTGCGGTGGGGGCCTACGCGTCCGTGGCGTCGATGACGTCGGCGCGGTAGGCCCCCACGTCCGCGGCCGGGCCGCGACCCTGCACGCTGCGGACCCAGGCGTCCCGTTCGTGTTGCACGACGGCGAGTTCCCACGAGCAGGCCACGAGCGTGTCGGGGATGGGGAGGGTGAAGTCGTCGGGGCGAGCGAGGGCCGCTCCCGCCATCCGTCGGTGCAGCAGGCACCGGTCCGTCCACCAGAAGACCAGCAGCCACACCGCGTCCTCGCCGGCGTGAACGATGGCGAACGCCTCGCCGTGGACCTCGGCGCCGGATGCGCCCCCGGGGCCGTCGGTCGGGGGTGGCGCGTGCGCCCGACCTCCCTCGATGGACGCGGGGAGCATGTCGGAAAGTTGCGTCCGAGCCGCGGACAGGACGTCATGAGGCCGCACGCCGCCATGGGCGTCGATGGTGTAGACCTTCACGCTCCAGTCGCCCACCTTGTCGACTCCAACGAAGTCCACGCGCCGGGTGCGGTACTCCGGGAAGGAGGACGGGCTCACCGTCGGGTCTCCATCTCGTCAATCAGACGCTGCGCACCGCGCGTTTCACCAGGTTCGCCACCAGCGAGACCTTGTACTCGTTGTACGCCAGGGGTTCGGCCCCCTTCACGGCCAACGCGCCGGCGGCGTCCACGCCTTCGGGTGTACGGGCCCGGCCGCTGACGTAGCGCTCCACGGCTCGGAGCCGGCGCGGGATGCACTGAACCCCACCGCAGGCGATACGCGCGTCGTCGATGGTCACACCGTCGGTGCGGAAGGCGGCGGCGATGCTGGCGAGGGCGAAGTCCCAGCTGTTGCGATCGGCGACCTTCTCGAAGTAGAACGTCGCGCCCGCCCACGTCGCCGGAATCCGCACGGCGGTGAGGACCTCGCCGGGTTCGAGGACCGTCATCCGCTCTATGTCGACGGAAGGCTCCATGAAGAAGTCACCTGCGGCCACGACCCGCTCTCCGCGGGCGCTGCGCACGACCATGGAGGCGTCGAGAGCCACCAGGGCGGGCGCGGTATCCGACGGGGAGACGGCTACGCAACGACTGGCGCCGAAGATGGCGTGCTCCCGATTCTGTGCGTCCGGGGCCGCGGCGTAGCAGGTGTTTCCGCCCGCTCGGTAGCAGTCGACGCCGTATCGGTAGTACCAGCACCGGGTATCCTGGCAGAGGTTTCCGCCGAGTGTGCCGGCGTTCCTGATCTGGGGGCTGGCCACGGCTTCGGCCGCATCGGCGAGGAGGCTGAAGCGCTCCCGCACCAGAGGGTTTCGCCAGACCTCGGTGAGGGTGGTCATGGCTCCGATCTCGACCCCGCCTTCCCGATCCCGGATGCCGTGCAGTTCGGCGATGTTGCTCAGGTCGATGACCGCTTCGGGGACCTTCACCCGGTCCTTGAACCAGTCGAGGCTGTCGTAGCCCCCGGCGAGGATCCATCCCGCGGCGCCGAAGCGTGCGGCAGTGTCGAGGGCAGAGTCCAGGTCGGTGGGCTGAACGAGCTCGAAGCCCGCCATGGCGTCGTGCATGTCGGACCTCCTATTGCGTGTTGGTGGCGAGGGGACGGGTCGCGGACGGCCGGTCCTCGACGGCGTTCACGATCATGTCGGGCACGATGGGATTCCGATTGAAGTAGTGGCCGCCCAGCGCGTCGGAGATGGCGCACAACAGGGCCGCCGCCGCGCACCCCTGGAGAGGCTCGCCCACCCCCTTGGCGCCCACCGGGTTGTCAGGATCGGCGATGTCCACCGCGGCCCAATCCATCTCGATGGGTACGTCGAGGTAGGTTGGAGGCTTGGCGTGGTGAAGCCCTACGGCGCCCGGAAGCCCCCAGCGGGCGTCATAGACATGCCGCTCGGTGAGGGCCATGCCGAAGCCCATGACAGCGCCGCTACGCACCTGGGCCGCCAACCCCTGCGGGTGGAGCACGGTGCCGCAGTCTGCGACGCCGAGGTAGTCGAGGATCTCCACCCGACCCGTCTCCACGTCCACCTCGACCTCGATGAAGCCCACGGCGAGGGCGGGTACCGTGCCGTCGATCCGTGGATCCCGAGCGACACCGATGAGGCCGGTGCCTGCGAGGGCCTCCGCCGAGCGGCGGGTCATGTCGTTGAGATCGTCGGGCAGATTGTGGCCGCTGTACGGTCCACCCATCTCCAAGGCCCACTGGGCGGCTCGCGCCATGCTCATACGAGCTCCCGGACTGGTCCGGTGGACCACCATCTCGTCGCGGATCTCGTAGTCCTCGGCGCTCCCCCCCAATCGGATGGACGCGATCTGTTTGAGCTTCTCCGCGGCGTCCACGGCGGCCACGTAGTTCGTCCGCGTCATGGTGAACGAGGTATTGCTGCCGAACTGCCCGAGGTTCCAGGGCAGGTGCCGGCGCGAGTCCCCTCGGTGGATGACGCAGTTCTCCCAGTCGTAGCCCAGGACCTCGGCGGCCGCCCGGGCTGTGGCCGCGTACGAGTAGGTGCCGAGATTCCCGACTCCGGTATGAATGTGGAGTATGCCGTCGGGCGTGATCCGAACGAGCCCGTCGAAGCCGCTGGCTCCGGCGGAGTGGTATGCCTGGCCCACCCCGACCCCTCTGATCTTCGAGCCGTTTCGCTGGCGGCTCCGGGCTCGCCGCCCCTCCCAGTCGAACCGCTCGACGCCGAGGTCGAGGGCTTCGACGAGGTGGGCGCTGGTGATGCGGCCACGGCTGCTCCCGTACAGGCTGTCGCTATCCGGCGCGTTGATGCGACGGATGGCCACTCGGTCCAAACCCAGCTCGCCGGCCGCCTTGTCCAGGAGGGGCTCCACCGCACAGGCGATCTGGTTCTGCCCCGGACCTCTCTGTGCAGCGCGGGGCGGCGTATTGGTGAGGACCTGGACGCCGCGGAAGCGCATGGCTTCGGGCGTGTAGACCAGAGACACTGCGCCGGCCGCGCTGCCCAGGTCGCCGAAGCCCGTATTGGGACCGTTGTCCTGCACGATGTAGAGATCGCATCCGAGCAGACGCCCGTCCGACCGGAACCCCATGCGGATGCGGCCCTGGAAGCCGCATCGGGCGGCGCCCAGGAAGTATTCCTCGGCCCGGCTGATGCGCATCATGACGGGGCGGCCCGTCTTCCTGGCCATGTGGGCGGGAATCGCCATCACCGGGTATGCCGAGCCCTTGGATCCGAAGCCGCCGCCGCAGTACTCGGCGATGAAGACCAGGTCCTCGGCATCGATGCCGATGTAGTTGGCCAGCCCGGGCACGACGAACGCTTGGCTCTGGGTGGAGCCGTGCACGAAGCACTTCCCGTTCTGCCAGTAGGCGAAGCACGTCCTCGGCTCCATGGAGTGGTGCGCGTGACTGGCGGTCACGAAGGACTCGTCGAGGACGAGCGTCGCTTCTTCGAAGGCGGATTCGAGGTCGCCGTACGACCACTCCACGGTGGGCTCGCCTTCGGGCAGCTGGCCCTCGGTCACCGACTGGAAGTCCGAGCCGCTCCACTTGTGTGCGAAGACGCCGTCCTGACGGGAGAAGGTGTTGCCGTCGGTTCGCGCATCGGGGCCTCCGGGCCTCAGGCTCTGGAGAGGGTCGACGCAGAAACCGCGCGGCTCGAGGTCCAGGACGATGGCTTCGATGGCGTCCTCCGCCGTTTGCTCGTCGACGGCGGCCACGGCCAGGATGGGCTCGCCCACGAAATGGGGCTCGTTGGTGAGGATGTTGTTGGACGGCCCGGGCTGGGGCGGCACCTCGTCGGCGGTGAGCACGGCCACGACCCCGTCCATGGCCAGCGCCCGGCTGGCGTCGATGCTGCGCACCACCGCATGGGGCATGGGGCTCTTGAGCAGTCGGCAAAAGAGCATGCCGTCCATGCGGAAGTCTTCGGCGTACCGGGCGGCGCCGGTGACCTTGGCGCGAACGTCCGGAGGGGTGAAGTCCTTCCCGATGAGATCGGCCATGTCAGCCCTCCCCGCCGTCGACCGACGCGGTCATCGTCGTGGCGCCGGCGGCCCGCATGACGCCGTTCAGGTAGTGGTCGTAGGCGCCGCACCGGCAGAGATTGCCCGACATGGCGCGCTGTGCCTCGGCTCGGGTGGGGTTCGGATTCGAGCGGAGGAGCGCAACGGCCGACATCACCTGGCCGGGCGTGCAGAAGCCACACTGGGGCCCCAACTCGTCGATGAACGCCTGTTGCACCGGGTGCAGCGTGCCATCAGCGCTCTCCAGCCCTTCCACCGTGGTGATCTCCTTGTCCCGCACCCGGTGGGTGAGGGTCGAGCAGGCGTAGTGATTCATGTCGTCGATGAGGACGGTGCACGCCCCGCACTCGGCCCGGTTGCAGCCGATCTTCGTGCCGGTGAGGCCCAGCTTGTAGCGGAGCGTCGTTGCCAACGTCTCGTTGGGAGCCACGTCCACCCTGCGGGTCTGACCGTTGACCTGGAGGGAGAGGAGTCGCTCCACGCCGCCGGTCTGTGCGGGCAGGGGTGCCGCACAGCCGGCCCCGAAATAGGAGACGCTCGACACGGTGGCGCTCGACGCGATGACGCCCTTGATGAACTCCCGGCGCGACCATCCACCGGGTGCCCCCGCAGGCCGCTCGCGCGCGGAAATCGTGGGAAGAACGGTGTCGGGGTCGGTCACGATTCCTGCTCCTGCGCTGGAGGCGGTCGAAGACGCCTGGAGGCCCGCGGGCACCCCCGCCGCATCCCGGCATCTCCGCCTCATCGTAGAGGCCGGCGAGCGGACCGTCCAGAAGGCCGGGCCTCCGACGCCGAGGTCATATAGCTTGGGCTCCAGAGTCACTCATATCCGAGCGAAGGGTTCTCCGGCTACGGCTCGATGGCATCACCGGAACGGAACAGCGACGAGCTGGAAGCCCGGCTCGAGGAGCTTCACGAGGCCAGCTACGGCTGGGCGTGCTCCTGCTGTGGGTGGAACGAGACGGAGGCGGAGGACGTGCTCCAGACTGCGTACGTGAAGGTGATCTCGGGTCGAGCGGCCTTCGATGGCCGTTCGGCCTTTCGGACCTGGCTCTTCGGCGTCATCCGACTCACCGCTCTGGAGCGGCATCGCAAGAATCGATCGAGGGTGAGGAAGGAGGACCGAGTGGCGGCGAGGGTGGATCCATCGGACGCCGTCGTCGAGCCGGGAGACCCGGCGGAGCGAGCGGAGCGTGCCGAGGTCCTCAAGACCGCGTTGGAGGCTCTACCCGAGCGGCAACGCGAAGTCCTGCACCTCGTGTTCTACGAAGACATGACCATCAAGGAGGCGGCCGAAGCGATGGCGGTATCCATCGGATCGGCCCGGGTACATTATGACCGAGCCAAGAAGAAGCTGCGGGCGCTCCTCGCCGAGACGGCGCCCGGTGGAGGGGTCCGATGAGCGACGATAGGACGAGCGATCGTCGGGACGAGGTCGAGGACGTGGACCGTCCCGCCGACCTCGAGGCCGAGTTCGAGGCACTCGCCGGGGCCGTGGGTGCGTCGGGCCGGGTGCCCGACTTCCGCGCCATGATGGCGCGCGCCCACGCCGAGGCCCTCGAGGACCCGGACGTCGTCGCCATCGGCTCGCGACGTCCCACGTCGGGTCGCACATCCGAAGATGCGCGTCGCGACTTCACGCGCTTCGGACGTTGGATCCCGGCCGTCGCCGCCGCGGCCGTGGCCGGGCTCCTTCTCTTCGGAGGCGACCGGACCAATGGGGACGAGGAGTTCGATCGACTGGTGGCGGACTATGCGGCCAGCGCAGGGGGATGGCAGTCGCCAACAGCCTCACTCATGAACATCCCCGGCGTGGACCTGGGCACGGTGCCTTCCGTCGGGGGATCCCTCCTCGACATCGACCTCCCCCATACGAATTCCGACGAAGGAAGAGACTCATGAAGAAGACAGCCCTGTTCCTCGTCGCCCTCGGGTTGGGAGCCGGCGCCGGGGGGGTGTGGTCGCCGCAACCCGTCTTCGCCCAGGAAGAGCAGGCGGGCGTGGGAGAAGACCCGTTGTTCCGCACGCTCTTCCCGCCCGAGCTCATCATGCAGCACCGGCGCACCATCGGCCTGAACGACGAGCAGCGCGATGCCATCAGCCGCCTCATCAGCGACCTCCAGGGACGGGTGTTGAGCCTCCAGTGGGAGCTGGCCGCCGAGGTGGAGGAGCTCGCCCTCATCACAGGTCGGCCTCAGGTGGACCTGGACCGGGCGCTGGATCAGATGGATTCGGTGCTCGACAAGGAAAAGGACATCAAGCAGGCCCATCTCGAGATGCTCGTCAGGATCAAGAACATCCTGACGCCCCAGCAGCAGGCTCAGTTGGAGCAACTGCGCCGGGGCGGCAACTGACGCTCCGGTAGTCCTACCCTACGGCCACGTCCTCTAGGGCCACCACGCCACGCCGACGTTGAAGCGCGCCGACGTCGCGTCCACGTCGAAGCCCGTCGCCGAGACGTTGTCCACGCGAAGCGTGTTGAACTCGCCTCCCGTCCAGAGGAGTTGCAGGTCCAGGGCGAACGTCTCGGCGAAGTAGATGTCCACGCCGCCGCCCAGGGTGAGTCCGCCCCCGGAGATCTCCACCTCTTCCCGCTGGACGTTGTCCACGATGGGGTCCTGCACGGAGACCGAGCGGTATCCGAACGCGCCCTGCAGGTAGGGCACCCAGCTCCGGAGCGAGTTGGCGAAGGAGTAGCGGACACCGAAGTCGACGTGGCCCATGCGCCAGTCTCCCTCCAGGTCGCCCGTGGACTGCTCATCGAATTGGGCCCCGTCGAATTGGACCAGAAGGGTGATGTTCCGGTTCAGTCCGTACCCGACGAGGAGCCCGCCCCCGCCGGCCGCGTTGCGGTCCTCGTTCTCCAGGGTAAGGGACGCTCCGGAGAGGTGCGCTCCGAGCATGAAGCCCCGGGTCGTCGACTTCTGCGCCTGCAGTGAGGAAGGCGGGAACGCGAGAGCAGCGACGGCTGCGGTCAGGAGGATGGAAGTCAGACGTTTCATGGTGGTGCGCTCGTCTATGGGTGTCGATTCGGTTCCGATGGGTGCGGTATGCAAAGATTCCGGGGCCGCGGCCGGTGTGGCCGCGACCCTGGAATCTACAGCGATGGGGCGGTCCGGTGCCCCGTTGTCGTCCTACGCGGGGCTCACAGGATGAACCCCAGGAGAACGATGTCGTCCACCGGATCGAGGAGGTCCTCGACGAAGTGGAAGAAGTCTTCCAGCACGTGGAACACGCGAAGCACCAAGCGGAGCTCGCTCGCGGTCAGCGGCTCCCCGTCGGGATCGGCGATGACCGGATCCTCCTCGGGACCGATCACGGTGGCGAAGGCCTCACCGTCGATGAAGATGGTGCCGTTCAGCTCACCGTTCTCGCCGACCATGTCCACGATGAGCTCATGGGCGCCGTGGCTCACCCGCAGGTTCACCGAGCCCGAGCCGTCGTCGCTCTCTTCGATGCCGCTCACGTTCCCCACGATGGAGAAGTTCCGCTCGGCCACCTCGATCTCGAAGTCCAGGTCGCCCTGCTCGACTCCGTCGACGTTGCTCACGGCGATGCCGATGTCGAAGTCGAGGCGGACGTCGTCACCGACGAAGAAGCCGTCTACGGTGAGTGCGCCGCTGGTGGCGTCGTGGTCCAGGGTCGTCCGGTAGTCGATGAGCGTCTCGCCACCGATGACCACCATCAGTCGCAGGACGATGTCCTCGGCGCTTCCGTCACCCTCGTCGATGAGGTCGGCGTAGCCCACTTCCTCTTCCACGATGGGGGTGCCGTCGTCGTCGACGTCGTAGAGGATGAATCGGACGCCGGTCTCAGGCGCGCCCTCGAGGGTCAGGTCGGGCTGGTACTCGTCGAGGTCGGGGTCGTAGACGAAGGTGGTCCCACGGTGCCAGCCGGAAATGATGGGACCCAGAGCGGGTCCGTCCGCACGAGCGGACGAGGCGGCCATGAGCTTCTGCGCGAAGCCCATCACGTAGGCCCGACTGTCGTCGGTCTCGCTACGGGTGGTGAAGTCCGCCATGGCGTCGATGGCAGCCGGCGACGCACCGAAGGGGGTTCGGCCGCTCAGGGCCTGGAAGGCGGACAAGTCGTCCGAGGCCATGGCGGTCTCCATGGCCTGGTAGTCCGCCATGGCCGCATCGGCGTCGAAGTCGGGTCCTACCTCGGGTACGTCGGTGACACCACAACCGCTCGCTGCCATGGCAGCGACGGCGGCGATGGCCATCCGTTGTCGGGTGCTGTTCCACATGATCTTGGTCCTCCGGCCTGTTTGGGCTCACGAAGTCGTGTTTTCGTGTGTGAGTGACCCGACGGCCGGATTCATATGACAGAGGCGATCCGTGAGCGCCCTTCTCCCGACGCTGGTGCCCATTTACGGTCTCATGGCCCTTGGCTTCGCCGCGTCCCGTGTCGGTCTCATCGAGGAGGGAGGGGCGCGAGGGCTGGTCCTCTTCGTCTTCAACTTCTCCATCCCGGCCCTGCTCATGACCAGCATGGCCGGTCTGGAGCTCCCGGCGGATCCGGACTGGCGGTTCCTCGTGGCGTTCTACGCTGGCTCGTTCGTGGTGTACGGCTTCGGCGTCCTCGCCGGCCGCACGTTCGGCCGCGCGCTCCGCGAGCAGGCCATCTTCGCCATGGGCTCGGCCTTCTCGAACCTGGTGCTCATCGGGATTCCCGTGGTGCTCACCGCGCTCGGCCCCGAGGCGTCGCTTCCCATGCTCGCCATCATCGGGCTGCATTCGGCCACCTTCATGCCCCTCACCGTGCTCCTCATCCAGGCCGACGGTGCAGGAGGGGGGACCGTGGGCAGGCGGATGGCAGGCGTGGCCCTCGACGTGGTGCGCAATCCCATCATTCTCGGCATCGCGGCGGGTCTCGTCCTGAACCTGTCCGGGATCGTGCTTTGGGGGCCCGCCCAGTCCATCCTGGACTTCCTGGGCGCGGCTGCCGTGCCGTGCGCCCTTTTCGCCATGGGCGCGTCCCTGGCTACCATCTCCCTCACCGGTGATCCAGGTCCGGGTCTGGTGGTGACGCTGCTCAAGCTCGTTGTCCACCCGGCCGCCGTCTGGGTCATCGGGGTGCCCATCCTGGGGGCGGGGGGGCTGGCGGTGAAGGTGGCCGTCGTCATGGCCGCCTTACCCAGCGCCGTGAACGTATACCTGTTCGGGGAGCGCTACCGGGCGGCGGCCGGCGTCGCCGCGCGCACCGTCTTCCTCACCACCGTCGGTTCGGCGGTGACCCTCAGCGTGGTGCTGCTGCTCCTCGACGTGTGACGCGGGCCCTCGACGAGCCGCGGCTCAACCGTCGCGCAGGGCTTCCAGTGGATCGAGGCGAGCGGCTCGCGCGGCGGGGATGAGGGCCGCGGCCGTGGCCACCACCGCCAAACAGAGGCCGGCGAGGGCGTAGGCCCGGGGGTCTCCCGAATCGATGTCGACCAGGAGGGAGTCGAGGACCCCTCGCAGGCCGATGGCCAAGGCGATGCCCACCACGCCCCCGACGACGATGAGCCGCAGCGCGCTCCCGAGCACGAGACCGACGAGGCCTGTCCGACGGGCCCCCAGGGCCGACCGGATGGCCAGTTCCCGCGTTCGCCCCGCAGCCGCGTGGGAGAGGACGCCGTACACGCCGAGCGACGACAGGAGGAGTGCGGTCATACCGAAGGCCGCCAGCAGCATGACGATCATACGCCGCTCCGAGAGTTGCCCGGCGAGTCGGCCTTCGAGCGTGGAGACTTCGACCGCGAGGTCGGAGTCGAGTTGCCTGCCGGCGTCGCGGATGGCGGGCATGGCCGCCCCCGCACCCGGTACCCGGATAAGCGCAGACATCTGGGTGGCCATGTACGGCATCTGCTGGACGGGGACGTACATCTCGGGCCTGATGTCGGCCTCGAATCCGTGGTGGCGGATGTCGCCTACGACGCCCACGACCGTCCGCCACGGCGCTTCTCCGCCGAACCAGTATGACTCCATGCTTACGGCGCGCACCCGCTGGCCGATGGGGTCGATGTCCGGCCACAGCGCTTCGACCATGGCCTGGTTCACGACGGTCACAGGCTCGCTGCCCAACCGGTCGGTGTCCTCGAACGTCCTTCCCTGCGTGAGCGGCGTGCGTAGCGCCCTGAAGTACTCCCCGCCGATGACACGGTAGGCGGCTCCCCGATCTCCGGGGGGGAGGCCGTCCACGTCGATGAACCCCGTGCCTCCTCCGCCGGTGGGGATCCATACTCCCGCGCCGACCGATTCCGCCCCGGGGAGCTGGCCCAGGGTTTCCAGCGCCGTCTCCCAGTAGCGGACGACGGCCTCGGGATTGTCCCGATAACGCGGCGACGTCAGGGTGACATCCAGGGTCACCACGCCTTCGGGTTCGAAGCCCAGATCCCGCGAGGCCACGGCTCCGAAGCTCATGAGCATGAGCCCGGCGCCGGTGAGGAGCAGGATGGTGACGGCGACCTCTCCGGCCACCAGGAACGCGCCGGGGAGTCCCCCACGGCCACGGATGCCCCGGGTGCTGGTCACGAGACGGCCCGCTCCGCTGCTTGCAGCGCGAAGCGCGGGCGGGAGCCCAGCGGCCACCCCGGCGACGAGGGCCATGACGATGCCGAATGCGGCCACCCGCCCGTCGAAGGCCACGTCCCTGCTTCGCGGTAGAACCTCGGCCACGCGCTCGAGGAGAACGCCGCTCCCCCACCAGGCCAGGACGAGCCCCACCACGCCCCCGGCGAAGGCGAGGAGCAACTCCTCGGTGAGGAGATGGCGAACGACACGACCCCGGCCCGCTCCGAGGGACAGGCGCACCGCGATCTCGTCGCTCCGCTCCGTCCCGCGAGCGAATCCCAGGGCCGCCAGGTTGGCCGACGCGATGAGAAGGACCAGCAGCACCGCGCCCATGAGCATGCCCAGGTAGTCGTCGGCCTGCCCTACGATGGCGTCGTCGAGGGGGCGGACCCCGACGCCATAGGAATAGATCGCCTCCGGATCGGTGCTGCGGATCCCCTCCGCGATGGCGGAGAGGTCGGCCTCCGCCTGCTCCAGGCTCGTCCCCTGGGCCAGGCGGCCGAGGGCGAGGAAGTTGATGTTGTTGCGTGCGCCGCCGACCTGGGGGCGCGGAGCGCGGGGGATCCAGAGGTCGACACGCTCGGGATGCTCGTGGCCACGGGCGATGACACCGACGACGGTTCGCGTGGAACCGTCCAGCTCGACGGTGAGGGCCGCGGAAGGGGGACGGGCCGCCAGCTCGTTCCGCCAGAAGCGCTCGCTGACCACGACGGTGGAGGGGTCGCTCTCGGCCTCGCCAGCGGTGGGCGCCCGACCAGCCACCATGGTGGGTCGCAGTGTTTCGAAGAAGGCGCCGTACACGGCGACCCCCGGAGCGGTGAAGGCGCCGTCGGAGCCGGAGACGGTGACGTCCCACGGCTCCTGGGTATGGATGGCCGACGACTCCAGGGTCCGGTTCTCCCGGTCCCAGTCGTACCAGTTGCCCATGGAGACCCACTGGAACGCCTGTCCGTCTTCGGGAACGGAGTACAGGGCCACCAGCCGGTCGGGCTGGGGGAAGGGGAGGGGGCGCAGGAGGACGCTGTCGACGAAGGTGAACATCACCGTGGTCAGAGCGATGCCCAGGCCAAAAATGGAGACCGTGAGCGCTGCGTGCCCCGGGTGACTGCGAATCCGTCGGAGCCCCAGCACGCAGTCGCGCCGGAAGGCGTCGAGACGCTCGATGCGGCCGAGGCGCCGATCTCGCCGCCGGGCCTCGTCGTCGATACGCCGTCGCGCGTCGTTCAGGTCTCCGAAGCGCCGTTCGGCCTCCCGTCGGGCCTCGTCCTCGGGGAGGCCCTGGGCCCGGAGGCGGTCCACGTGCAGGGAGATGTGGGCTTCGATCTCTTCCCTGGTTTCCTGCTCCCGGTCTTCGTCCGTCAGCCCGAAGAAGCGCGCGATTCGTCGATACGGTCTCACCTGTCCGCCTCCGTCATCCCTTCGTCCGTGTTGGTCTCAGGCGTCGCCACCGTGAGGCTCCACCCGTGCCCCGTCAGACGCCGCCACCCTCGGCAGCCAGCAGCTTGCCCACCGTCTCGGCGTACCGGTCCCACGTTCGGGCTTCGTCGGCGAGGTGATCCCGCCCCTGTGAGGTCAGGGTGTAGTAGCGGGCCCGCCGGCTGTTCTCCGTCACGCCCCACTCCGCCTCCACCAAACGCCGGCCCTCGAGGCGCCGTAGCGCTTGATAGATGGCGCTGTCCTCGACGACGATGTCGCCGTCCGAGCCCTCCTGGAGCCACACCGAGAGCCCATACCCATGCATGGACTCGATGCTCAAGGCCTTGAGGATGAGCATGTCGAGCGTGCCTTTCAGCAGCGGAAGCGAATCGGACACCGTTTCTCTTTACCCGTGAGTGCTAAGGGTAAGCTAGCACGGGTACGCCTAGGTCTCAAGGTCGTGCTGTGCCTGCCGGAAAGGGCAGACCCTGGGTCCGCGACGCACGCTTGGGCTGGTAGCGAGGTGGGGGGTGCGGGGGTAAGGTGGGGGTTCCTCGCCGGAGTACCATGCACCGAATCCGACTCATCGCCGCCATTGCCGCGGCCCTCGGAGCCTGCAACGACGCGCCCGAGTTCGATCTCGTTCTCGAGGGTGGCCTCGTCATCGATGGCACCGGGGCCGAGGTCTTTCCCGCCGATGTAGCGGTCCGCGACGGACTCATCGTCGAGGTGGGTGACCTGTCGAACCGGACCGCGGAGACCCGTATCGACGTGGACGGCGATGTCGTCGCCCCGGGGTTCATCGACCCCCACACCCATTCCCGGGGCTCCATCTTCGAGATCCCGACGGCCGACAACTTCGTTCTTCAGGGCGTCACCACGCTCGTGGAAGGCAACGACGGGTCGTCTCCGCTGCACATCGGTGCCTGGTACGATTCCCTCACGTCCGCGGGTGGAACGACGCCGAACTTCGCCATGTTCGTGGGGCATGGGACCCTCCGGAGCGAGGTCATGGGCACCGAGGACCGCCCACCCTCCGACGCGGAAATGGAGCGCATGAAGGAGCTCCTCGCCGACGCCATGGAGGACGGCGCCCTGGGTCTGTCCACCGGGCTCTTCTACCTGCCGGGAAGCTTCGCCTCCACGGAGGAGGTGATCGAGTTGGCCCGCGTGGCCGCCGAGCACGGCGGCATCTACATCTCGCACATGCGCAACGAGGGCGACGGGGTCTTCGAGTCCATCCGCGAGACGATCCGGATCGGGCGCGAGGCGGAGAT
>CALJKZ010000021.1 GCA_937983085.1 uncultured Gemmatimonadales bacterium | reverse complement strand
GCATGAGGGCGTGGAGCTGCCTCGCCTTCGACCCGAAGCCCGACCGCCTCATCGTGTTCGGCGGCGCCCACGCCGACTACGCGAGCAACGAGCTCTACGCCTTCGACCTGAACTCGCTGCGGTGGTCCCGCATCACGGACCCGAGCCCCCAGTGGCCCGGCGACGAGTACAACCTCGCGCTGCGGGACTCCCATCCCGACGGCAGCCCGATCAGCCGCCACACGTACAACTACCTCGAGTACATCCCCGAGCCCGTCGACCGGTTCTTCGTCGGCGGCGGCGCCGGCCTGTGGTCCAACGGCCAGTACACCGACTTCAACACGTATCTGTTCGACTTCGGCGCCCTCCGCTGGCAGATCAAGTCGCGCTGCGCGGCCGCGGGGATCGGGGCGGTCTGCGCCGTGGACGGAAGCGGCAAGGTCTGGCAGATCAGCCAGGACGAGCGCAACATCGCGTCCTACGACGCGGCCACGGACACGTGGACGAAGCACAACGAGTGGCGGTGGTCGAACCTCTTCAACGGCTGGATCGGCTACAGCTACACGGCGGTCGTCGACACGAAGCGGAACCGCTTCATCATGATGTCCAAGGGCCAGACCGTGGCCTGGAACCTGAACCAGCCCCTGGCGGACCCCGTGCGTCTTCCGACGACCGGCGCGACGGAGATCCAGGACACCGGCTCCACGGGCATGGCCTACCACGCGCCGTCGGACCGCATCGTCGTCTATCGCGGCGGCTCGGATGTCTACGCCCTGGACCTGGAGACCAACGTCTGGAAGCGCCACGCCACGAGCGGAAGCGTTTCCCCCGGCAATGCCCCCCAGCAGGGGACCTTCGGGCGGTTCCGGTACAGCCCGAAGAAGGACCTCTTCGTGATCGTCAACGACGTCCATGCCAACGTCTTCCTGTACCGGCTGCCGCCCAAGTAGTTTCGAAACGTTGAAGCGATTCCCCGCCGACGCGGGGTGAGGTAAGGAGTGGAGATGGTGCCTTTCAGTCGAGCGAGCCGCGCCGTGGCCGTGCTGGCCATGGTGCTCGGGCTCATCCTGCTGCCGGGATGCCTGGAGAGGGTCATTTACGAGCAGCCCACCTCCGGCGCGAACCCGCAGCCGCAGCCCGAACCCGAACCGCAGCCGGAGCCGGAGCCGGAACCCGAGCCGGAACCGGAACCCGAGCCCGCCCCCGGGCCCGAGCCCACGCCCGAGCCCGAGCCCGAACCCGGGCCGCTCCCGGGCCCCAGGCCCGGACCCGTGGAGAACGCGGTCTTCGTGACGAACGCCTCGGGAGCCGCCGTCACGAACGCCATCGTCACCATCGCCCGGCCGAGCGTGCGCGGTGAGATCCCGCGCGCCTATCGTGCGCTGATCGCTGGGCAGGCCGTCGAGACCCAGACCGACGTGATCAACCGCTGGCCCGACGGATCGATCCGCCGCGCCGTGGTGACCTTCGTCGTTCCGTCTCTCGCGGCGGGAGCCACGGCCAAGGTGACCTTCCTGGATGGTCCCAGCGAGGGCAACGCGGGCTACCTGAGCAAGGACGCCATCCTCGCGACCGGCTTCGACGCCACGGTCCGCATGGCCGGGGCCGCCTCCCGCGAGGTCAGCGCTCGCACCATGATCTCCAGGAACCACTTCAGCTACTGGCTCAGCGGCCCCCTGGTCACGGGCATCGCCGTGGAGGACGTGAGCCGGGCCCACGACGTCAACACGGACGGCGGCACCGGCACCCCCCTGCACTGCGTCTTCCACGCCCAGTTCTACAGGGACGGCACGGTCAAGCTCGGCTATACGATCGAGAACCCCTGGATCAGCAGCGACGCGAGCAAGAGCATGAGGGACCAGACCTACGCCCTCGAGCTCACCTACAAGGGCGCGGTCAAGTTCAGCCACGGCTCGTTCCTCCACCGCGGCGGCACGGCCATCCACAAGCGGCTCTGGGGTACCCCGGTGCCCAAGCTGAACGTCGACCACAGCCCCGCGTCGCCCGTCCCGACGCGGCACATCCCGCCATTCGCCCGCTCCATTCCCGTCTCGGAGTCGACGATCAGCGGCACGCACAACGGGTGGCAGAACGCGCCGAAGGGTCTCGGCGGCGAGGACTACGGGATCTATGTGGGGCCGATCGGGTCGGCGGGCGGCGCCACCTGGCACGATCTCACCCACCTCGACGCCCTCGCGCTCAAGACGAGCGACCCGCGCATGATCGACGCCGCGCTGGAGAACGCGGCCCTGTCCGCGCAGCTGCAGTGCTTCTACCGCGAGGCCGACGACGGCCGCACCTTCGTGGGGACGACCGATGCGAAGGGCCGCGTCCCCTCCATGTTCGCGCGCCCCACGCAGCAGACGAAGCAGTGGAACTACGGGGCGACCGCGGCGGACCTCGTCGCCCTCGGGTCGGTGAGCGAAGGCCGCAAGACCGCGGTCACCCACGCCCCCGTCCTCGGGTTCATGGGGTTCATCGACGAGGACCCGTTCCACGCGTGGTCGGCGATCTCCGAGGCCGCGAGCCACATCATGTGGTGGCCCGGCAACTCCGGCTACGGGGACGGCAGGGGCGACCTCAACAAGGGGTACCCCGGCTACACGCGCCCCAGCTGCGTCGTTCACGGGGACGGGCGCGGCGAGGCGCGCCCCTTCATGGCCATGCTCGTTGCCTCCCAGCTCGCGCCCGACGGCAGTCCGGAGCAGGCGTACCTGCGCGAATGCATCGAGCGGGCGATCGCGGGGTACCACGGCAAGCTCGACCTGGCGAACCCCTACCCCCAGTACCAGGACGCCTGGACCTACTCCCGCCTGACCCACGGCCCGGGGTCGTCGGTTCTGGCCCCGTACGGCGGCCAGCTGCCCTCGGGGAGCTACAAGCCGTACCGGTCGGGACTCACGGTCTACGCGAACGAGTACGGCAACAGCGTGTCGAACGCCGACGCCCTCTGGGGCTGGAGCCTCATCGCGAACGGCTTCGGGTGGGCCCGCATGTACGGATTCGAGACGGATGCGCTCATGGAGCGCCTGGCGTCCACGTACTTCCAGATCCTGTGGTCCAGCCAGCCGCTTCAGATCGCGGCGTACACCTTCCCGACGTGTGTCCGGGGACCCTCGGGCGAGCGCTGGGTGCAGACGATGGACGAGGCCATCAGCCTCTACTCGCCCGCCATGCTCGTCACGACGCCGCAGAACGGAGTGCACTCGTACTACGACATGGCGCGCGCCTCGGTGGCGTGGATGTATCCCTACACGGCAGCCGGCCGCACCGGGGCCCAGACCTGGGCGCGGCTCCTCGCCCTCCAGGAGCGTCCCAACCTCCAGGGCGACGGCATGAAGTGGTCCATCAAGCCGCTCGAGCTGACGGCCGAGTAGGACGCGAAGACATCAAGCCGGCGCGGCCGCGGGTTTGCCCCGGCCGCGCCGGAGTCTTTGGGCCCAGCCGTGGGCCGTCCCGAGGGCCGGCCAGCGGTAGCAGGTGACGTGGTAGAGAGTGCGGATGTCCTCGCTCCACTTGGTGTGCCACTCCATCACCTTGCCGTAGAACTCGATCGTCTCCACGCGGCCCTCGTCGAAGATGGCGCGGAACGACTCCTCCCGCATCAGCATCGCGGGCGAGCTGGTGCGGATGCTCTCGTCGTAGGTCGTCTTCAGGATGACGAGGGTGCCGCCCTGCTCGATGCAGAGGTCCATGGCCACGATCGCGTCGCCGTACCGGTACCGGTAGATCCGCCCGGCGCCCTCGGCGCAGAAGTCCTCGAGGAGCGAGCGGTACGCCCGCCCCTGGTCGTTGTCGGGGGCGACGGCCGTCCCTCCCGACGCCTTCCATCCCGCCGTCTCCAGGACGCCGTACTGGGCGATCGCCTCGGCGACGTCGCCCGGGTCGGTGACGGTCTCCAGGCGCGCCTCCACGCCTTCGCGCTCGAGGCCGTTGCGCTGCCGCTTGAGGTTCTTGCGCAGGTTGCGCCCCCGGGCCCCCCAATACGCGTCGAAGGTGCCGTCGACCCGCACGCGGGCCGTGTCGATGTAGTCCAGGTTGCGCAGCACGCCGCGCTCGGCGGGACGCGGCTGGAGGTCGGGGTCCTGCTGGGTGAGTCCGAAGGTGAGCGCGTACCCGGGAAGAGCCCGCAGGAGGCCGGGCAGCAGGTCGGCGAGGGGCGCCTCGGCCACCGCCAACCCGAGGGGCGCCTGGGACGGCTGGAAAGTCGACCACCCGAGGGAGGAGTCGCGCTGCACGAGGAAGAGCGCCGCGGGCCGCGCGGGATCGCCGCCCACCGCGAGCATGCACCCCTCGCCGAACTCCCGCAGCAGCGGCGCGACGAAGCGGCTCGCGAGCACCGGCGACCGCGTGCGGTTCAGGCGGTCCCACTCGGCCCGCACGCTGCCGAAGTGCGCGGCCTCGACGATCGCCCACCTCATCGCTGCTGCACCTCCTCTCCCGCCGGCGCGCGCGACACGGCGAGGCACGCGCGCACCTCCTCCGCGATCCACCGCACCTCGCGGTCCTTGAGATCCTGGTGGCAGGGAAACTGGAACACCCGCCTCGAGTAGTCCGCGGCGACCGGGCAGACCGACGCGTCCACGCCCTCCCAGAGGAACTCGCCGAAGCGCACGACGGGCACGCCCCGCGCCTTCAGCCGCGGGAAGACGCGCTCGGGCTCGTCCA
>CALJKZ010000020.1 GCA_937983085.1 uncultured Gemmatimonadales bacterium | reverse complement strand
CTGCGGCGGGCCATCCAGGAGGGGGGAGGTCCGCTGGAGATCGCCGAGCGGACGGCGCGCTACGTCGAGCGGCTCGACTTCGTGGAAGCGGCCTACACGCACCAGAGCCTCATGGTGGGTGGCGAGCCCGCCGACTCCTTCGCCGTGCTGTACCGCAACTCCTACTATCCCGGGCGTGCATGGGACGACCTGTCGCGCTTCGGCGTCGACCTGCGCTACGGAGAAGGCGACTACGTCGGCTCTCAAACCGGTACCAACCACGAGACGCCGTACTGGTACGACCGGTGGGTGCCCCTCATCTTCTACGGGGCCGGCATCGGAACAGGTGTTTCCGACGAACCCGTCTACACCTTCGATTTCGCGCCCACCATAGCCGCGCTCGCCGGCATCCCCATCCCCGACGACCTCGACGGCCGCCGCATCTACTGATCGAGGGGTTTTTACAAAACTCCTATCGTTTTGGTACGCCCGTCGCCGGAACGGCTTGTGGCCACTTGTCTTTGCCGTTCCTTGAATCTTGACACACAGAAAGGTCACGGGTTATAGGTACCCCTCGCAAATAAACATATGTACCTGATCGCCTCCGGCGTCTCTCACCGATCCGAGTATGTATGAGATGCCGACCCCGGAGCCGATCAGAACGCGCCGCCTCCTCGCGCGGACCGACCTACACCGGGCTCAGGGGCCCAAAGGCGAAATGACCGCGCGCAGCGAAGAGCGATCCCGCTGGACGATCCAGGAGGCTGAGCAGCTGCTCATGTCCCTCCAGGGCGTCGTATCCGCCCGCGTCATCGCGCGGCCCGGTGGTGAGATCGACGAGGTGCATATGCTCACCACGGACGACGTCCGGCCCAAGCAGACGGTCCGCAACGTCGAGTCCGCCCTGCTGGCCCAGCTCGATCTGGCCGTGGACCACCGCAAGATCTCCGTGGCCCAGACCACCGAGGCCGTGGCCGCGAAGCTGCCCGAGCCCGTGCTCCCCATGCAACTGCATGCCGAGCCGGCCCTCAGCGATACCCGCGTCCTCTTCTACAGCCACCAGGTTGAAACAGAACGTTCCAACCAGGTCAAGCATCGGGTGGAAGTGGAGTGGCAGGGCAACACCTACATCGGGGAGGCCCGAGCGGCCGACCTTCCGAAGCCGAGACTCGAGGCCGCCACACGCGCGACCCTCGAGGCGCTCGAGCTCGCTTTACAGGAAAAAAAGTCCGACGGACGACGGGAAGTATCGCTTTCTCTGGAGGGCGTGCGACTCGTCGAAGCCTTCGAACGTCGCTTCGTGCTCGTAGCCGTGCATGCTCTCGCCGGTCGTCACGTCGCGCGCCTCGCAGGCACGACTGTTGCAGACGAAAGTTCAGATCGTGCAGCGATCCTAGCCACACTCCAGGCCACGGATCGTTGGGTCCGGGGCTTGGTGGATTGACACCTAACCCGGGCGCGAGCCCCCCCAAGGTTCAAGCAAGGAGGAAAAGGACCCCCTCGGTCTGCCAGAGCGGAGAATAGCGGAGAGCGAAGCGCATGCAGCTCCCAAGCGGAAAACGGGATGCTGACATCAATCCTTTATCAAGGAGGCGCGCATGTTCAGCTCTCTATTCGATCTATTCGGATCAGTGCTGTCCCTGCTAGGCAATGGCCTAGTTACTTGGTAAGGGAGATCGAGGGGGTTGCTTCCATTCATGAGCGAACGGCGTGTCAATGCCTACGTAGCCCTGATGTCTGTTGCGGGGCTCGTTTGTGTGGCCCTCACGGATTGGTCGTCGCTGATTGCGCTGCCGTCTGAGAGCCTGCTCGGCCTTGCGGGATTGGTTGCCATCGCAGTCCTCTCAGAGTCGCTCGCTATCGGCTTGAGCGTGGGCGGGGGACGCAGCTCGATAACCTTCCTGCCGCTCCTAGCGAGTGTTCAGTTGTTTGGTCCGGCCGGCGGCATAGCGCTCATCCTGCCTACAATGGCCTTCGTCGAGTTCTTCGTCCGACGAAAGCCGCTTGATCGAGGCCTCTTCAACGTCGCGATGGTGGTGGTCGGAACCACGTTAGGCGGCGTCGCATTCGAGTTGGCTGGTGGTCAAGCACTAGAGGTCACCGGCAACATCAGCCTTGCGAGTCAGTTGGTGCCCTTTATCGCCTTCGGCCTCGTGTTCTTGGGCGTGAATCACGCTGCTGTATCGCTGGCTATCACCTTGAGTCAGGGTCTGCCGTTCCGTCGTGTCTGGGACATGGTGTTGAGCAACTCTGGAGCACGACTGAATGACATTCTCATCAGTCCCATAGCTCTTGCAGTTGCCTTCCTGTATGTGATGTTCGGGATCGCAGGCATTGTGGTCATCCTCCTCCCGATGCTCTTCATTCGTTACTCCTACCTCACGACCTCAAGGCTGAGGGAGTCGAACGAAGATCTCCTTACCGCCTTGGTGATGGCGATCGAGACACGAGATCCCTACACGTCGGGCCACTCACAACGGGTCTCCTCGCTTGCAGGGAGCATTGCTGAGGCCTTGGGCCTGAGCCGCCTGCGCGTGGAACAGGTCAAGATGGCCGCCTTGCTCCATGATATCGGGAAGATTGAAGCCGTCTACACCGAGATCCTCAGAAAGCCCGACAAGCTGACCAACGAGGAGCGAGAGGTCATCGAATCGCACGTTACACGGGGCGAGCAACTTCTGCGTGATCTTTCGTCCGTTCCCGACCCTGTGATCAAGGCGGTCAGGTACCACCACGAGAGAGAAGATGGCATGGGGTATCCCGATGGGCTGTTGGGAGATGAGATCCCTATCGGAGCGAAGATCATCGCAGTGTGCGACGCCGTCGATGCCATGCTGTCGGATCGACCGTATCGCTCTGCCCTCGCGTTGTCTGGAGTGCTCGAGCAGTTAGACGAGCACCGCGGGAAGCAGTTCGATCACCGCGTTGTGAATGCCCTGGTCTCCTCAGACATTTTGGCCGAATATGCCGACGCGATGCGCGCGCTTCGCGGCGAGATCGAACGAGAGTCTGGGACAGCACTTTCGGCACCACTACCCCACCCCCGAATGGCTGCTGCCACGCGCCCAACGCGGAAGCTTAGAGTCCACTAGGCGACGAGGCGGTCGCTCGCCTGGAGAACTCTCGCGCCAGAGGGGGATTTTGCCTGAATCGGGGGCGTGTCGGCACTGGGTGCCCATGCCCGTCTTCCGTCCTGCCTCTTGCCGATTCGATGGGAAGTGTCGTCCCTTTGGAGCCCACCCAACCCGGAGCAGAAGCTTTGTCGCGAGATCTGACCCTTGCCCGGCTGATATCTCGAGTGGACGTCCATCCGAAGTCTCTGGAGTATCACTCGAACCGCATCCCTTGGGGTGGTGCCCTCTACCCTTCCAAATATGACCATTGGGAAATAAACCAAAAAAGTCTGACGCTCAGGAACACGGACGGTCGAACGGAGGTCTCATCGGAGGGTGGATTCGTCGCGTTACGGGCCGACCGTCCAGAGGACGTGGACGCGATCAGGGATGAGTGTGTCGAAGTGTTCGAGTCATTCCTCGCAGATGTGGCTCCAAACGCCAAGCCTGTAAGGTTCGGGTGGCGAACGACCTTCGTCACAGAAGGGTCTTCGTTCGATGAGTTGTTCCCCGAATTCAGAAAGGGCGCGGCGCGACACGAGAAGGACTGGATGAGGATCGGTTCATTGCCCATTCGCGACCTTGGATACGTCAACGTGCACTACGGCACGCCCTTGGATGGACTAAATCTATCCACCGGCGTGTTCACACCAGAGCAAGTCGGGCCTGTGAACGTTGATGCGGAGAAGTTCACTGTACACGAAGATTCGCGGTTGGACATCGCTAACGGGTGCTTGATGATCGATTTGGATCGCTACGTGGCGGGCCCAGACGGAATCGAGCCGAGGGCAAGGATCCGTTCGTGGCATGAAGAGTTGATGGGTATCGCACAACGGCTTGTGAGGGATCTCCTGAAATGAGTACGACGCAACCACCGTGGCTCCGAGCTACGGCGACGACCTCCTCCACCCAGATCGGATCCCTGACTGATGCGGGGGCGGCTACTGATCCTCGCCCCCTCACCGCGGTACAGAGAGACGTGGTACTCCCGGAGCCTGGATCTCAGACCGACTCGGACGTGGCGAGAGGTGGTACCGAACTGGACTACTCGATGGCCAGAGACGGGAGCCTTGAGCCAGGCGGCGCTAGGGAGAGCCGTCTAAGGACGGTGAGTGACGCGGTCGCGCGTGATTTTGAGTTATCCATGGTCCTTCTGTCCTACATCAAGAAGCACGGGCCGGTGTCGGCTGGCGAGTTGGTGGAGCAGGGTGATCCCGAGCAGGTCTTTAGGGCGATCTTCGATTTCTACGATGCTGATGTCCTACGGCGGACACAGGATGCTGTCGAACTGACGCCGATGGGGACGCGAATTCTCGCACGGTTTCTAGCCGATTGAGCCTCCACAGGCCGGCTAGCAATTCGCTCAAGGGCGATTTAGAGGTCCACCGGCAACAGCTGGTGAAGACCGGTGTGCTCGACGACGCCGTCGCAAGGCTCGACTCAGTACAGCTCACTGTCCTGGTGCTCGGTCCGGGACGAGGTGCCGACGGCTACCATAAACGACGACAGATCCGCCGAGCGCTCAACAGGATCCCTGGGGTCGTTGCTCGTTTCCCAGA
>CALJKZ010000019.1 GCA_937983085.1 uncultured Gemmatimonadales bacterium | reverse complement strand
GGACGAGCGGGACGCTGGTCGAGGACTTCGTGACGGTGAACCCGTCCGCGAAGCCCGGAGCCCCCGAGATCATCCCCGAGATCGACGCCAGCGGCAACGTGATCGTTCGACTGGTCGGGGACAGCCTCGCCCAGTCCTGGAGGGTGGCCTCGGCCAAAGGGACCAACCCGGCGGTCCCCTCGGATGCCACGGTAGACGCGGCCAGCCCGCAGGGTACTGGCCGCCATCACACGACCGGAACGCTCCAGACGATCGCGGTCGGCGAGAAGGTGGCTATCAAGGTGCGGGCCTACTCCGGGGCTTCGGGGAGCGGGCAAGGGTCGGAGTACGTCGCGGTCGTCTTCAACCCCCGCGCCGTGAAGACTACGCGGACGATAGTGATCGACGCCTCCGAGTTCGCGCCGGCCACGAGCGGTACGACGTGGCAAGGCCGCAGCTTTGGGGTCATCCAGCCCAACAGCGCCGGATCTGCCCAGGTGTTTACCGCGTCGCTGGACGATGTGCCGGCGGGGGCAACGCTCACAAATGCGACCCTGCGCTATCTCCGAAAGTCCGGCGGGGCGGACACGGTGGCCTTCTACATCAAGAAGGGGCGGGACCCGGTCCTCGACAGCTCCCCTACCCTGCTCGTGAACCAGCCAAGCCTGGGGGTTACCGACTTGGGTGGCGGCCAGTACGGCGACACCTCCAGCACCCTGAGTGAGGTCATCGACGCTGCGTATAAGTATTGGGCACAGGTCGAGATGACCGATGCCTCCATCGACAGTCTGACCCCCGCCGTCTCCTTCCTGAAACTCACCTTTGAAACCACCGACTTCGGACAGTAAACCATGGCCACACGCGACGACCTCCTCGGCGCCCTTCAGGCGCTCACCAGCATCCGGCGGCAGTTCCAGGGCGAGCTAGACGCCCTCCAGCTCCAACAGTTGCTGGCGCCACCTGAGGACGCCCCGAAGTTCGAAGAGTCGGTCCAGTGTTACGGGGGCCTCGTGCTGCAGCTCGATCGCGCCCTCCAGCACACCCAGCAGGCCGTGAAGTGCGTCGTGAGCGAGATCCCGCGCATCGACGCGTACCGGGCAGAGCTGATACCGGGGAGTACCACCAACCCCGGACGGTAGTCCCGCAGCCGAGGGCCGGGCCGTACACTGGAGCCCGCGCGCGTCCGAGATGGGTTCTTCAACGCGGAGGGTGCATCGTGTTCGTACTGTCGTGGCTCTATGTGCAGTTCTGGCTGGTGACCATCCGAAGGCTCGGGATCTACCTCGAGTTCTAGGGGCACCGCGTCCCAGCGCGGCCCGCCGCCCGGTGCCCCAAGTGGTGCCCGAACTCCGAAGAACACCGCTTCCCTTTCTCCCCGCGACCTACCAGTATGCGAACGGGCGAGGCCCGGAAACCCCTTGAAAACGCGAGGGTTCTGGGTTGGTACGGCCCCCTCCGCTGAACTCAGGCCACTAGTACCGGTCTGCTTTGCAAGCAGGGGGTCGCCGGTTCGAACCCGGTCCGCTCCATTCCTGTAGGTCCGCAGTCCCCAACACCATAGCCCGCCACCGCTGGACACCGGCCGCCTCACTGGGGCCGCCCCGGTGCCCCAACGCCACGGCCTTGTTTAGGCGGCTCCGGAGGGTGCGGTGGAGGAGCCCGACCGTGGACGGAGACTTCCCCTCCGCCGAAAGAGCGTTGTACGCATCCTGGAAGAGCCGGGGGGTCAGGCGGCGCAACTCGGCGTCCCGCAGACGGGTGCCTCCGGTCCCCGACCACGGCCACCGTCCGGGAGGTGTTCCGCGCCTCCGTGCCGGTCCGCGGCCGGGTGACGGGCGTCCAGCTCAAGCAGATCGGCCCCGAGGCACAGATCGAGTTCGGCCACCGACAGGAGGGGGAGATCGTCCACCTCTTCCTCGGCATCAAGGCGCTGGAGGGGACGGACGTGGCCTTCTGCCACGTCCGGTTGCTCATCAGCCCGTAGGACGTGCGGGGTGCCGGCGCCGCCCCTAGATTCTAGACGGTAAGCCAGCGCCCCCGCGGCGGGTGTCCCCCGCCGCCCCTAGAGACCCACGAGGCCCCTGTCCGGGAGCAATCCCGGCCGGGGGCCTTTGTCGTTCCCGGAGGCCACGTGCTGACCCTCTGCCCCCGCCGCCCATGATCGCCCTGTCGCCGGAGGTGCGCGCCTACTTCGACGCCGCGGGGACCATCGCGACGGTGGTCCTGGTGCCGGTGGCGCTCTGGTTGGGCCGGACGATGCGGGACCTGCGGGACGACGTGCGGGGGATGGCCCAGGACCTCTACGGGAAGCGGGGGACGAACGGGCTCAAGGGGGCGGTGGGAGTGCTGGACGCGCGGCTGGACAACCACGCGGAGCGGCTGGCGGACCACCAGGCGCGAATCGGCGTGCTGGAGCGGGGGGAGCGATGAGCGGCTTCCCGGCGGCCTACGGCTTCGTCCTGCAGCAGGAGAAGGGCGACTACGCGGGCGACGAGGCGCGCGACCCGAACCCGACGCGCGACGGGGTGACGCAGCGCCGGTACAACCGCTGGCGGACGGACCGGGGCCTGAAGCCGCGGTCGGTGTTCGAGATGGACGAGGCGGAGCGGACGGCGGTGTATCACGAGGAGTGGGAGGTGTCGAAGGCGGACTATCTGCCGGGTCGGGCGGCGACGGCGCTCTACGACCACGCGATCAATGCGGGGCCGATGCGGGCGGTGCAGGTGCTCCAGCGGGTGGTTGGGGTCAAGGATGACGGGGTGTTCGGGCCGCAGACGCTCGCCGCCGTGCGGCATTTCGTGGGCGCGCACGGCGAGGACGCCCTGTTCCAGTCGCTCCAGTGGGAGCGTTTGCGGTACTACCTGGCGATCACGGACGCGAACCGGCGCCTGCGTCCGAACCTCGCGTCGTGGTTGCGGCGCGTGCTGGCGCTGACTGAAGGGGGCCCCCGATGACGAAGCGGACCGTGGTCTGTGTGCTTGGCCTGTTGCTGGTGGGGGTGCTGGCCGTCGCGGCGTGGGACAGTCTCCCGCGGGTTGCCTCGGCGCAGGAGGCGCGGGCGCTCGTGCGCCGGCTGGACGAGACGATGGCCCGCGACATCTGGCGCGTGATCGACACGTCGCTGGGGTCGGTGTGCTACGTGCAGGCGTACTCGGGCGCGATGGATTGCATGGCCCTGCCGCTCTTGGGGCCGAAGAAGACCTCTACGGACAGGAGTGCCCCATGAAAGGCCACGTTGCCGAACTGCTCGCCACGCTGCTGCCGATCATCGTCGCGGGCCTGACGACGGTCGCGTCGGAGTACCTCCAGCGGGCGAACGAATGGGTGGCGGCCCGTGGCCCGTTCGTGAAGCGGATTGTCGTGGTCACGGTGGCCTTCTACCTGACCAAGCTCTCCGCGATGGGCGTGGCGCTCACCGGGACGGACGTGACCGCGCTCACGGAGGGGGACATCGGCGCGATCCTGTCCGCCGGGCTCGCGTTCGTGTTCCACCTCGGCGACAAGGTCAAGAAGGAGACGGGGAATGCGTAGCGTGCTGGTCGCGGTCCTCTGCCTCGCCTGCCTCGGCGCGGTGCCGCTCACCCCGGCGCCGATGGCGCGCGTCGAGGTGTCACGTGAAACACTCGGCCCCGACTCGCTCCGCGTGCGGGCGACGTGGACCGCCTCGACTGTGGCGAGCCCGACCGGGCCGATCACCTACCAGGTCACGTGGTCCAAGGGCGCGAGCACCGTGGTTCGGATCGACACCACGGCGGCACTCGAGGCCGTGCTCCGGTATCGGCGGAGTGGGATCGGGATCGCGGACACGGTGGAGGCGTGCGTCCGGCCGCTCTACCGGGGGACGCTGCATCCGGGCTCCTGCGGGCGCGGGGTCTGGCCGAACCCCGACACGCAGGTCCCGACGCCGCCGGCCGTGATCGTGGATACGCTGGCGCTGACGCTGGATTCCGTCGCGACGCATTGGGACGGCGTGCGGCGGACGACGGTGGTACTCGCGCCGGGTCAGCGGGTGTTGCTCTGCCCCGTGTTCTGGTGGGGCGACGGGCGGGCGTCGGTGAAGACGCTGGACCTGCCCCGGTGCGATGCGGCGTGGCAGACGGTGGCTCCGGCCCGGCGGGGGACGGCCGCGCAGGAGGTGGCTGCGAACGCGCTCCCCGTGCAGGTCGTGGCGACGGGCGGGACCGTGACCCCGGCGGGCGGATGAGCGACGGGCGACTCCGGCGCCGCGCGGACGGGCGGCTCTGGCGTGACGGCGCGTGGGCGCGGATGGCCGCGGGGCGGCAGGCCGCGGTCAGGCGCCAGCGGGAGCGGGTCCAGACGGCCCGGGAGCGGTTCCCCGCGGTCTACCGGGCCACGGGCCGCAACCTGACGCGGACAGCCGCCGAGCTCGGGGTGAGCCGCACCACGGCGCTCGCGTGGCGGCGGGAGGACGGTTTCAAGGCCCGGCGGTTCGGGAACCCGGCCGGCTGGGGCGATGTGAACGCGCGCGGGCTCAACCGGCGCAAGGAGGAGTGACCGTGAGTGTCCGGAGCCTGATCGCCTGGCTGCAGGCGAACCCGACCGAACCGACCGACGCGGCCTTCCACGCGGAAGGGGTGCGGACGGTGGCGGACGCGATCCGTGAGCGGCACTTCGCCGCCCTCGCGGAGGTGGTGAGCCGGGTCCGCCCGACGACGCTGGTCGCCCGGGGCCGGGTCTCGGCGACCGAGTTCAACGCGGAGTACACACCGCAGATGGACGCACTCCTCACCGCGAACGAGCGGCGGACCCTGCAGGGGTGGCTCACGACGGCGGGTGAGGTGGACCTGTCCGCGCCGGCCGTCCAGCCGGTGGCCGTGAAACTCGGGTATCGCCTGACGCGCGCGGGCTCGCTCGCCGAGGAGCACCTGGGCCGGGAGCGGGTGGACCACAACGAGGTATCCGACCACTTCGCCGCCGAGGGCCAGCCGCGGAAGCGGGTGGAGGAGGTGCTCGCCGTGGCGCCGGATGGGGCGCTGGAGCGCGTGCGCTTCGAGGACGCCGTCGAGGTGGACCGCATCCCCGACCCGGACAAGCGTCGGATTCCTGCCGCGCGGGTGCGGCCCAACATGACGGAGGGCGACATCCTCCGGGCGCTGGAGGCGTAAATGGCCGTCACCCCGATTCGACACCAGGCGAGTGCCCGCGGCAGCAACCCGGAGACGGTGCTGTCCACCGGCCTCAACTCGCTCGCGAGCGGCTCCGGCGCGACGAGCGCCGCGATCAGCAACACGGAGCTCGACACCCTTGCCGACCTGGAGTTCGTCTGCGGCTCGATCACACCGGGCAGTAACGCCATCGTGGATCTCTACCTCGTCGGAACGGTGGACGGCACGAACTACGGCGACACGCCGGGCCTCCTCGTCGGGGCGTGGACGATCACGAGCGGCACGGGTGCCAAGCGGGAGTTCATCACCGGGGTGCCGACCGGCTTCAAGCGCCTCGACACGATGACGGCGGGCCTGCAGCCGGGCGAGCTGATCATCGTCGCGGCGCGGCCGTCGATGGGGAAGACGGCGCTGGCGCTCAACGT
>CALJKZ010000018.1 GCA_937983085.1 uncultured Gemmatimonadales bacterium | reverse complement strand
CGGCGGGCAATCGGGCCGATAGTCGGCCAGCGGCGGCAGGTCGTCGTGGCAGTGCTTGTACATGACGGTCACCGGGCTGTCACCCTCGAAGGGGAGACGCCCGGTGAGCATCTGGAAGGCGACGATACCGAGGGAATACTGATCCGACGCGCCCGTCACTTCCTTGGCTTCGCACTGCTCCGGGCTCATGTACGAAGGGGTGCCGATGGTGGTGCCGGTGACGGTCAGCCCCGTGGCCGACGTGGTCATCTTCGCGATCCCGAAGTCGGTGACGATGGGCGTCCCCTCCTCGTCGATCATGATGTTGCCCGGCTTGATGTCGCGATGGACGACGCCACGTCGGTGCGCGTACCCCAGAGCGCCCCCCACCTTCACCAGGATGTCCTGCACGTTGGCGATGGGCAGCTGCCCGGTGCGCGCCAGGATCTCGTCCAGGGCCCGACCCTCGACGTACTTCATGACGAAGAAGAGCGTGGACGCCGACTCCTTCACCGCGTAGATGGGGATGATGTGGGGGTGGGAGAGCTGAGCGGCCGTTCGGGCCTCCAGCTTGAAGCGCTCCACCATGCCCTCCCCTTCCAGCAGATGGGGAGCCATGACCTTGATGGCCACCTTCCGGTCCAGGAAGCTGTCGTGTGCCCGGAAGACCGTGGCCATCCCCCCGCGCCCCAACTCGTCGAGGATCTCGTACTCGCCGAGGGTGGCCTCTCGTAGGCGGGTCCGGAGCGTCACCCCGGAGTCCCCCGCCGGCATGGGCGAACCACCGGGGGTCATGGCCACCGTCGCGTCGTCGTCGAGAGCCACGGTGACGTCCACGCCGCATCGGCTGCAGAACATGGCGCCGGGCACCACCTCCGCGCCGCACCGCCCGCACGTCGCCTGGTCGGTCACGGCTGGTACCGGGACTTCATGAAGTCGAGTCCGGGGCGAGCCGCCGCCAGCCAGGCCGACTCGATCTCGTCGTCGAAACGGGGATCCGTCCGCCCCACCGCCACTAGAAGGCTCGAGACGAAGTGGCGGTACATGTCCGGCGGAACGTCGATGCCGGCTCGGCTGTGTCTCGCCGCGATGCGCTGAAGAAGGGCGTCGTCCGGCTCTTTGGCGTAGCTCAGCAGCAAGCCCAACCCGTGCTGAAGCAGCTTGTGCTGTCGGGGAAACGCGGTGTCCTCGAACATGGGAGGCACCCGAGGGTCGCTGGCCAACAGCGCATCGTACAGGATCGCGAAGAAGTCGGGATCTCGGAGGCAGCGGGCATAGCTATGCTGCGCCACCTCGTAGGCGGGCTGGGCCACAGGGCGCGCTTCCTCTCAGCACGAAGCGAAAACCGGGTCTGGGCCGTCGAAGCTAGACGGCGTCGGAAACGCCAGCAAGCAAGTCGCCACGGCCGGAGCGACGCGTGGGAGGTCGCTTCAGTCCCTTGCGCCGTAGGACTTCCGGGTGACGCGGTCGTCGTCGTCGGCCTCGGGCAGCCCGTCGACCTTGGCGGCCACGACCGTGATGTTGTCCGGCCCGCCTCGCTGGTTGGCCAGATCCACCAAGTCGGCGCACAGCGACTCGCAGTCCGTCGCGCTGCTCACGGCCTCTTGGATCTCGCCGTCGTCCACCACGCCCGAGAGGCCGTCGGAGCAGAGGAGGAGGACGTCGCCCTGTCGAAGTTCGTGGTAGGTGACCGCCGGTTCCACGGTGGGGGTCGGGCCCAAGGCCTGGAGAATCATGTTGCGGTTGACGCCCCCGGGGTCGTTTTCGTCGAGGACGCCGGCGTCGATGAGATCTTGCACCAGGGACTGGTCCCGGGTGAGTCGCGCAGCATGGCGTCGACGAACCAGGTACGCCCTCGAATCACCGACCTGGGCAACGTACACGTTGCCACCCAGGAGGCCCGCGAGGGTCGCCGTCGATCCCATGCCCGCATGCGGCCCCGCGCGCCCGCCGTCGTAGATGGCAGCGTTGGCCCGCTCCAGCGATCGGGTGAGGCGACGGGCGAACATCGCGGGCGAGACCGCTTCCGGGTCGTCGGCCAGCATGGACTCCCGTACCGACTCCACGGTCAGCGTGCTCGCGCGGGCTCCGCCGGCTCGCCCCCCCATGCCGTCGGCAACGAGGAGGACCGCACCGCGCTCTCCCAACGTGAATTCCAACGAACCGGCATCGGGCGAGTCGTGCTCGGGACGCGGGGCGAGCGCCGAGTCGGGGTTGTCCAGATCGAGGACCAGGAAACCGTCCTGGTTCTCGCTCCGGCGCACGCCTCGGTCGGTGCGTCCGCACACGGTGATCCGTACGCCCACGCTAAGACTCCAGCGCCTCGACGATCGTCGGGAGGGCGTCGGCAGGTAGCGCCCTTACCTCCTCCGGTTCGTCGTAGCCCTTGAGCTCGACCGTGTGGCGGGAGAAGAGCCCGGCCACCGAGTCGTCCAGGTCCATGAGCTCGAAGGTGGCCTTCCCCACCACCACCTCCACACCGATCTCCTTCGACGCCGACTCGAGGCGGAACGCCTTGTTCACGGCATCGCCCATGGCCGTGTGATCGGACAGCGCCGCGCTGCCCATGTTGCCCGTGACGGCCACGCCGGAGTTGATCCCGACTCCGAAGGCCAGCGGCCATGGAAGCTCGAAGGTGTCGTTGAGGTCGTCCACGACGGCCCCCAGCTCCACCAACGAGCGGAAGAGCAGCCCCACTTCCGGAGGCGTTCCCTCACTGCCCCCGTGCACCCAGAAGGCCATGACCGCGTCGCCGATGTACTTCTGAGCCCAACTCCCGTTGCGCTTCAACAGCTCGCCCGAGCGATGGAAGAGTTCGTTCATGACCTCGGTGATGCGGGCCTCCCCCACCTCGCGAGCGAGCACGGTGTAGTTGCGGATGTCCAGGACCAGGATGGTGATCATCTGTTCCACCACCAGGACGTCGGTGGGGGCCTGCTCCGCCTCTTCCCGCGCCGTCGGGTCCACCACGTTGTGGAAGACGAAGCGGTGGCTGCCGATGGTGAACGCGTCCCCGTCGGAGAGGGCGACCGGGGAGGTCACGGGGAGGCCGTTGCACCGCGTACCGTTCCGGCTGCCGAGGTCCGACAGGTAGAACTCACCCGAGTCGCTCCGCTGGACCAGGGCATGTTTGCGGGACACCATCGGATCGTTGTACAGGACGACGGTGCACTGGAGGTTGCGCCCGATGCTCAGCGTCGGCTGGTCGGTGAGGTCGTACGTCTTGTCCTCACCGCCAATGACGACGTCGATGTAGGTGTGGCTCTCGCCCAAAGCGCCAGGTCCTTGGTCGTTGTTGCCCAGGGAAGGCCGCCACGCTAACGCTCCTAGGCTGCACGAGCAAAGCACCACCCACGACGCGCCGCGCACTTCGACTGGACCGGAGGAACGAGATGGACGAGAGCACCACCCGAAGAGACTTCATGCAAGGAGCAGCCAGAGCCGCTGTCGGAGGCGCCGCGGCAGCAGCGATGGGAGGTGCTGCCCTGGGCCTCGGCGCCCCGGGGCGGGTGTTGGCGCAGTCCGCCCCTACCCCGCCGCAGGTGAGTCCCGAGGCTCGACTGCGTGAGCTCGGCATCGAGCTGTTGCCGTCCACCGCTCCCGTTGCCACCTACGTCCCGACGGTGGCGGTGGGCAACGTCCTCTACGTGGCGGGACACACCCCGAGAACGCCGGACGGCTCGGCACGGTACCGCGGCAAGGTGGGTGACGACTTCACCCTGGAGCAGGGTCGCGAAGCCGCCGAGTTCACCGGCCTACGGATCCTCTCGACCGTGCGCGCGAGCCTGGGCTCCCTCGACCGGGTCGTCCGTCTGGTTCGGACCTTCGGCATGGTGAACACGACGCCGGACTTCGCCGACCAGCCTCAGGTCATCAACGGCTTCAGCGACCTCATGGTCGAGGTCTTCGGCGAAGAGGCGGGCAAGGGCACCCGGGCGGCGGTAGGCATGGCGTCCCTCCCCGGAGGCATGGCCGTCGAGATCGAGACCTACTGGGAGATCCGCCCCTAGGGGCGAGCCCGGCGCGATAGGGGGCCGGGGTCCCTCCGTCTACGACGCGTCGCCGTCGCCCGAAGGTCCCGCGGCGGGAGGCGCAGCCGGAGGGGGCGTGATGGCTCGCGGCATGAGCCGGACTTCCATGGGTCCTGCGAGTTGATCCAGGACCGGCGTCAGCGCCGAGAGTGTCGTGGCCAGACGCCGGTTCGCCTCCTCGATGGCCTCCATGTTCTTGGCGAGGCGCTCCGTCGTCCCACGGACGTGGTCGCCCAGACCCTCCATGGTTTCGTTCACCGACTCGATGGAGCTCTCCATGCCGCGACTGATGCGCGCGGACGCCTCGTTGAGGCTCTGAAGTCCTCGGCGAACGGTGTAGGTGAACTGATCCATCTCGCCCGAGAGGGCCTCGAGATGACCGCGTACCAGCTCGTCGATCTCGCTCGCCTTGTCCCTGACCGGCTCGACGGGCTCCTCCATGTGGTGTACGCGTTCGGAGGGCGCCTCGGACATCACTTGCAGACCCAGCTCCTCCACGCCGGTGATGAAGCGCTCTTCCCGACCCTGAACCACGGACGCGAAGACGTTGGCCACCAGACCGGCCAGCAGGCCCAGCAGGGTTGTGTCGAAGGCGAAGGAGAGGCCCGACGCGACCTCGCCGAGCTCGGACGTCACCGCGTCGATCTCGTCGATGCTCACGTTGGTGGTGAGGAACTCGGAGAACCCGCCCACTGCCAGACTGATGCCCAGAACCGTCCCGATGAATCCGAGGATGGGCATGGCCCAGATGAAGAGCTTCACTGCGCGGTATCCGGAGGCCGCCGAGTCGGCGTCGAGATCGGCCTGGTGACGCACGAGCTCGTGGGCTCGGCGGGCGTCCACCGTGTCCAGGTGCCGCAGCAGCCAGAGCATCCGTCGGCCCACCGGACGTGCGAGCAGACCGCGATCCCACGAACGGAGCCGTTGTAGGGTCATCCTCGTGGGTTCGTGGGCGACCATGTTCGGGAGCTGCTTGACCTCGGGCCGGGCGAGATCCTTCTCGTTGGTGAGCGCCACGCGGAGCTTGAGACCGAGCTCGGTGACCGTCCAGACGAAGACGAAGAAGATGAGCCCGGGAACCACGCCCATGACCCAGCCACCGGCGGGCCTGAAGAGCCGGTAGACATAGGAGTCGGTGGGGATGGTCGCGTTGAGCAGCTGCTGGAGCGCGACGGCCAGGACCAGGGCCACGAATACGGGAATGAACGCTTCATTGCCTCGCGACCCTGCGGCTCGCGCCTTCCGACGAGGACCGCTGTCACGCGGGGGACCGGCGGGCGCGGACGGCGCGCCGGACGAGGTGGGGGCGGCGGGGGTGTTCATATCGTCCACGTCAGGCACCTGTGCGTTGCTGGTCTCGATGCGGGTCGACGCCGGCGGAGCGGGCTTCAGGCATCGGGTTCGCCATCGCCCTGGTCGTCCTTGGAACGTAGCAGATCCATTTCCGAGCCTCCGGCGATGCGGTGGGTGAAGGGAAACTCGATTTCGATCGGCGTCCACTGCACGGTGAAGCCGTCGGCGATGGCCATGTCGCGCGCGCGGCGGAACTCCACCACACTGGCGCTGTCGACCTCGAACGCGATCCAGTGCTCGTCGGGGTCGAGATCGGCCAGGAGGGCCGCGTAGCGGGAGCTACGATCGAGCTGATGGAGGCTGTCGCCCACCACCCCGGGTCGCTCGACGATCTCCAGGGACAGCGTGCCCAGTGGATCTCCGAACTGGGCGAAGCGCTCGTCGAAGCTCAGGGAGTAGTCGAACCACCCATCGGAGACGGGGCGCGCGTTGGCCTGCTCGACGAAGAGCGGCACGTCCCGCGCCGGGACGATCTCCACTCCGCTGAGGAGGCGACCCATGGGACCGCGGACGTCCACCGCCCGGACCGTGCCCTCCTCGGCCAGAACCACGACCGGATAGCTACCGGACGGGATGGCGCGCACCACCGGGACCCTCGCCTCGTACGACGCGGAGCCGAGCTCCAGGACGGTGTAGATGACGAGGAAGAGCATGACGCCCACCAGACACGACAGAATGTCCATGAGGGAGTCGAGGTCGAGCTCCCCCGACCGATCACGATGACGCGGTGCGCGGTACACGGCTCAGCGCACCTGGATGCGGCGTAGGTCCTGGTCGATGGGTTCCGGCACCACCGAGATACCCAGGAGTTCGATGTAGCTGCTGATGCGCGAGAGGGTCTCGAATCCGCTGGGCCGGACCAGGAGGACCACGTACCGGTTCTCCGCCAGCGACGCCGCCGAGATGGCGCGACCCACGTCCGTCCCGACGATACGGTCGAAGACGTGATCGGCCAGGTCGTCCGCCGGGACCTCGGTGAGGTTCGTCTCGAAGGTCACGTTCTCGCCGCCAGGCAGGAGCGCCAGTACCTCGCCGTCCCACGTCATCCACGTGGGGAGTCGGCCCTGGAGCGGCCCGCCGTTCTCCACCGGGATCTCGTCGCTCACGTACTCGACGGCCTTGTCGGCGCCGAGGGATACCGTCGCCACCGTCGCCAGGACGAACACCATGACGCCGAGGGTGCACGCCAGGATGTTGAACATGGGGAAGAGGGAGACTCCCTCTTCGTCGTTGCCCTGCAGGTTCGCCATGCGGCTCCGGTTCCACGCGGTGGGGGGTCGGGACGACCGTGGTCCTGGACACGGAGGCGTCCCGACGAAGCGTCAAACGTACGTCCAAGATCGCGACCGCCTCAACCGTTCACCACCGCTGGAGTCGAGGCGGCGAGGGCAGCCTCCTTCCCCGGCTTCCCGTACCGAGTCCCGGAAAGTTGTGCCGGGCCAGCAGTGCTGGGGAGGGGGGGTGACACCCTCGGCCGACCGGCGCCAACTCCATCCCGTCCAACACCTTGGCAACCCCGGACGCGGGCTGGCATCGCCCTTGTTGAA
>CALJKZ010000017.1 GCA_937983085.1 uncultured Gemmatimonadales bacterium | reverse complement strand
TCCGGCATCGCACCATGGCGGAAATGAAGCGGCCATCCTCGACTTCGCCGTCATCAACAAGTACCACGTCAGCATGCTGCCGTACTTCATGCAGAAGCTGAAGGACATCGACGAGGGCGGCACCGACCTCCTCGAGAAGACGATGATCGTCTTCGGCTCGCCCATGGCCGACGGAAACATCCACAACCACCGCCGGGCGCCCCTCATCGTGCTGGGGCACGCCAACGGCAAGCTGGAGGGCAACCTTCACCTCAAGGCTCCCGACGGAACGCCCATGGCCAACGCCATGCTGTCCATGCTCCACACGCTGGGCCACGACGACATGGAGAGCTTCGGCGACAGCACCGGTGAGCTACCCCTGACGATGCCCCGGTCGGCATCGCCGGACCGGTAGGAGGGGCCATGCGCGGCACCGTCCTTCGCGCCAATCCGTGGCTGGCCCTGGCGGCGACTCTCGCCCTCTGGGGCTCCACGGCGCATGACCATCCCGCGCCCACCGCCCGGGCGGGCTTCGTCGGCGCGCCCATCGTCGACGGGCCCATGGCCAACGCGCCCGTCGCCGACGCCGCCCGCGCCAACGACACCGACGGTGTGCGCGCCATGCTTCGGAGTGGCGAGGACGTGAACGCCGCCCACGGCGACGGCATGACCGCTCTCCACTGGGCCGCCGAGCACGGCAACGCCGAACTGGCGGAGGTCCTCCTGGTGGCGGGGGCACATCCCGAAGCCGTGACGCGCCTGGGCGACTACACTCCGCTCCACATCGCAGCTCGGAAGGGCGCCTCCGACGTCGTCCGGGTCCTTCTGGAGAAGGGTGCGGACCCGGCGGCGCGGACCGATCCGGCCGGTGTCCAGCCTCTCCACTACGCCGCCGCGGCCGGTGATCTCGCCTCGGTGGAGGCCCTTCTCGACTACGGGGCCGTCGTGGATTCCCGTGAGCCGAAGTGGGGCCAGACGCCTCTCATGTACGCCGCGGCCCGAGGCCGCACCGCAGTGGTGCGCCGCCTGGTGGCCGCCGGCGCCGATCCGGGAGCCACGGCCCGCGTCATGGACATGGACCAGCGGGAGCAGATCGACCGCGAAGACCGGCGCCGGCAGGAGGAGATCCGGGAGACGCTCGTGGCCGCCCAAGAGGGCCGCCTGACCCCGTCTCGCGACCGCGACCCCTACGGCGGCCAGCCCATGGGCCGTGGTGCTCCTCCGCCGACGCCCCCGCCGGGTGTGGTGCCGCCTCCGTCGGCGACGACGCCCGCCGGGGCCGTCCGCCCTCCGGATGCGGCGACGCCGCCGGACGCGCCGCCGGCGCCGACGCAGGAGGACATCAACAACCAGCAGCGTGACCGGGTGCCGTCGTCGCGCTTCTCCCATGCTCAGCTCGTGGGCGGGTACGGCGGCCTCGCGCCTCTGCATCTCGCAGCGCGTGACGGCCATGTGGCCACGGCCATGGCGTTGGTGGAGAGCGGCGCTGACATCGACCAACGGAGTGGCGGCGACGGCTCGACTCCTCTGCTCATCGCCACCATCAACGGCCACTTCGACCTGGCCATGGGCCTCTTCGAGGCGGGCGCCGACCCGAACCTGGCGTCCGACGCCAACGCCACGCCGCTGTACACCACCATCAACACCCAGTGGATTCCCAAGTCGCGCCATCCCCAGCCCGCCGACTACATGCAGCAGGAGGTCACGTATCTCGACCTCATGAAGGCGTTCCTGGAGGCGGGCGTCGACCCGAACGTGCGGCTGGAGAAGCAGCTCTGGTTCACCACGTTCGGCGACGACTACCTGCGAGTGGATCGCATGGGCGCCACCCCCTTCTGGAGGGCGGCGTATGCCTTGGACCTCGAGGCCATGAAGCTTCTCGTGGCGCACGGGGCCGACCCCCACATCCCCACCATGAAGACGGCGCCACCCCGATTCGGCAGGAGCGCCACACCCGACGACGGGCCCGATCCGTCGGGACTTCCGCCGGTGCCCGTGGGCGGCCCGGGCGTCTTCCCCATCCACGCCGCCTCGGGTGTGGGGTACGGTGAAGGCTTCGCGGCCAACATCCATCGGGTGGTGCCCGACGGCTGGCTACCCGCCGTGAAGTACCTGGTGGAAGAGCTGGGCGCCGACGTGAACCAGCGTGACCACAACGGCTACACGGCGGTGCACCATGCCGCCTCTCGCGGCGACAACGAGCTGATCCACTACCTGGTGGAGCAGGGGGCCGACGTCACCGTCGTCGCGCGGAGCGGTCAGACCACCGTCGACATGGCCAACGGACCCGTCCAGCGGATCTCGCCCTTCCCGGCGACCATCGCGCTGCTCGAGAGCCTCGGCGCCAAGAACAACCACAACTGCGTGTCCTGCTAGACGAAGGGTCCTAAGCCGGACGCGCCGGCTTGGCGCCCGGGGCGGGCGAGGCCCATACTGCCGCATGCGGCTACACCTGGCGGTCACGGCCATTCTCCTCGTCCTTGTCAGCGCATGCGCCGATGCGGGATCGACTGACGCCGAGGCTTCGCGTCTCGTCGTTGCGATTCCACGGGACGGTGGCCCCATCAATCCCTATTCGGGCTCGGGCGACTTCCTCCTCGGCTTCGTCTACGACCGGCTCTTCGAGCCATCGCCGTTCGTCGAGGAGGCTTGGCCAGGCCTGGCCACCGGCGCCCGACAGATGGATGACACCACCTGGGTCGTAGATCTCCGCACCGGAGTGCGTTGGCACGACGGTACGCCCTTCAGCGCCGACGACGTCGCCTTCACCTACCACTACTACCGCGACGGACCACCGAATCGGTTTGGCCACCACGTTAGCGATGTGCCAACCATCGACCGCGTTGTGGTCCTCGACTCGGTGACCGTTCGCTTCGAGTGCGGATACCCGTGCCCGACGCTCGAACGCATCACCATGGCCGACCTCCCGATCATCCCTCGGCACGTGTGGGAGGGAGTCACGTCGCCGCGGACGATGACCCGGCTTCCTGTGGGTACTGGACCGTACGTCCTCGAAGAATACCGACCCGATCAGCTGTACCGGTTCCGGGCCAACCACGACTACGCCCAGGGCACGCCGGCCTTCGAGGAGTTGCTCATGCCCATCCTCTCCGACGCCTCGAGTGCTTTCGTCGCGCTTCGGACGGGCCAGGTGGACGCCGTGGCCCGGCCTGTTCCCCCCGAGCTGGTGGAGTCGTTCTCGAACGATCCGGACCTCGACGTGATGACGTCCCCGGCGCTGAGCATCGTCGAGCTTCGGCCCAACTACCGACGGCCCCCGTTCGAGGACCCGGTACTGCGCCGAGCCCTCTCACTCGCCGTCGACCGCGCCGGGTTGGCGGAGCGTGTGCTCCTGGGACGGGGTCGACCCGGTGACCGAGGCTATCCCCACCCGGACTCGCCGTGGACCGACCCTGCGTCGAGCACTCCGTCCGATCCCGCCGAGGCGCGGAGGCTTCTCGATGGCTCAGGGGTCGTGGATCGCGACGGCGATGGCGTCCGCGAGATGCCCGATGGGACGCATCTCGACCTCGAGGTCCTCGTCGATGCTGGTGAGGCGACGCGGGTGCGGGCCGCCGAGCTGGTCTCGAGGCAGCTTGGCGACGTCGGCATCCGTGCACGCGTCGTGCCGCTGGAGTCCGGGGCGCTCAGCCAGCGGTCGGCCACGAGGGAATACGACATGTTCGTCAGCGAGATCGGGCCCCACGGTGCGGCCGATCCCGACCAGTTCGTGATGTCACACCGCAGCGGATACCTCTGGGAGGCCGACCGGCCCTTCCCCGCGTGGGACACGCTGTTCGTCCGGTGGAAGGCCGCTGCCACGGTGGAGGACCGATCGCGGGCCGCCCATGACATGCAGCGGCTCTTCAACGCGCACCCCACGAGCATCGCACTCTACTATCCCGACGAGATCTGGGCCTTCAGGCCTGCCGAGCACGACGGATGGTTCCCGCTCCCGGGGCATGGGATCGTCCACAAGTGGTCTCTGGTCCACCGATAGCGAAGGCGGTGGGCAGATGGCCGCGCTGAGGTGGCGAAGAAGCGGCCAATATCTGCTCGTCGTGTGGGCGGCGTTGACGCTCAATTTCCTCCTTCCGCGGATGGCCCCGGGAGACCCCCTGGACTATCTGATCGGGCCCGAGGCCGAGATCCTGGACGACGGCCAACGTGAGGCGGTCCTCGCGGAGTTCGGTCTCGATCGGCCGCTCCCCCGCCAGTATGTCGACTACCTCGGCGGGCTCGTGGTAGGCGACTTGGGCATCTCGCTGCGCTATGGACGGAGCGTGTCAGCCATCCTCGTCGAGCGCATTCCGTGGACGCTGCTCATCCTCGTGCCCTCGATCCTCATCAGCACGCTCCTGGCAACGGCCCTTGGGACCCTCGCCGCTTCCCGCCGAGGTGGGCGCGCCGACGGCTCGCTCGTGGCCGTGACGCTGATGATCGACTCACTCCCGGCCTTCTGGATCGGCATGGTCCTCATCGCTGTCTTCGCCGTCCGACTCCAATGGCTGCCGTCGTTCGGCGCGGTCCCGTTCGATCCCGCCGACGGGGCACTGGGTCAGGCGCTGGAGATCGGGCGGCGTGCCGTCCTCCCCATCGCCACCATGGTCATCGGGTCGCTGGGCCACACGTTTCTCCTGGCCAGGGCGTCGGTCCTGACGGCACTGGGCGAGGACCACGTGCTCATGGCCCACGCCAAGGGGCTCCGCCCGAGGCGGGTTCTCTTCGGTCACGTCCTGCGTACGGCGTTGTTGCCGGTCTACACGAGCGTCACCCTCAGCTTCGGATCCATACTGGGTGGGGCCGTCCTCATCGAAACGGTCTTTGCCTACCCCGGCTTGGGACGGCTGGTCTTCGAGGCCGTCGCGGCGCGCGACTACCCTCTCCTCCAGGGCGCGTTCGTCCTCACGGCCCTGGGCGTCATTGCCGCGAACTGGCTGGCAGACGCTACCTACCCGCGATTCGACCCCCGGGTGCGTGACATGTCGGCGTCATGAGGCGCTCCGAGGAGGGAGGGCGGCGCCTGGCGAGGGCCATACGGGCGGACGGTCTCGGACCGATCGGCCGTCGGTTCGGCAAGGCAGGGGCGGCGATCCTCACGCTCCTGGCCGGCGTCGCCGTGTTCGCTCCGCTTCTGGCACCGCACTCCGCCGACGCTCTGGCGGGCCCGCCTCTGCTCCCGCCTGGCGACGGGTTCCTTCTGGGGACGAACGACCTTGGCCAGGACATCTTCAGTCGCCTCGTTTTCGGGGCGCGCACCTCGTTGGCCATAGGCGTGGCGGTGGCCTTGCTCGCCACCACCATCGGCGTGGTCGTGGGATTGTCGGCGGGCCTCCTCAGGGGCGCCTGGGACCAGGCAACCATGCGCGTCGTGGACATCGTACTCACCATCCCCTTCCTACCCCTTCTCATCGTCCTCCAGGTATTCCTCGGCGGAGGGCCGCTCTCGCTGGTCCTGATCCTCGGCTCCGTGCTGTGGGCGCGCCCGGCCCGGGAGCTTCGGTCTCAGGTCCTGTCCGTCCGGGAACGCGGCCATGTCCAGGCCGCGATGGCCATGGGGGCGTCATCCAGCCATCTGCTTGGCCGCCACGTCTTCCCCGCCGTCGCGCCGCTCGTCGTCCCACAAGTCGTCCGCATCGCCCGAAGCGCCATTCTACTCGAGGCCTCGCTGAGCTTTCTCGGCTTGGGCGACCCCACCCTGACGAGTTGGGGCACGATGCTCTTCCACGCCCAAGCGCGGAGCGCGTACCTCACGGATGCCTGGCTCTGGTGGATCCTCCCTCCGGGGCTCGCAATCGGGCTCGCGGTGCTGGGCGTGGCGCTCTTGGGGTATGCCGCGGAAGAGATCACGCGTCCGCGCCTGACGGGGAGCTGGGTACCGGCGGTGCCGCTGACGGCAACAGGTCGCCAGCCGCACGCGGTGGCGGCGGCGTTCGCGGGATCCGTCCCCCTGGAGGTCGAGGACCTGGAAGTCCGATACGGGACCGGTCCCGCCGAAGTCACCGCCGTCCAACGAGTCCACCTTCGGGTCGGGAGGGGGGAAGTCGTAGGCCTGGTAGGGGAGTCGGGCTCCGGCAAGACGACGGTCGCCACTGCCAGCCTCGGGTTGGTGCGCCAGCCCGGTCGGATGGTTGGCGGTGTCGTGCGGGTCGGCGGTCGGAGCCTGTCGACCCTCGAACCGGGTGAGGTCCGGGCGATACGCGGGCGGATCATCGCCCTAGTCCCTCAGAACGCGATGAACGCGCTCAATCCCGTGCGCCCGGTGATCGCCCAGTTGATGGAAGCGATTCAAGCGCACGCTGCTGTACCCGGGGCGCAGGCCGAGGCCCGAGCAGCCAGCCTCCTGGTCTCCGTGGGCATCGCGGAAGATCGCCACGATGCGTTTCCGCACGAGTTCAGCGGCGGGATGCGCCAGCGCGTTCTCATCGCGATGGCGCTGATCAACGACCCCCAAGTCCTCGTGGCGGACGAGCCCACGACAGGGCTCGACGAGACGACTGCATCGACCGTGCTCGAGTTGTTGGACCGCCTACGAGTCGAGCGCGGGCTCGGTGTGCTGCTCGTGTCCCACGACCTCGACGTCGTCATGGAGGTCGCCGATCGGATCGCCATCATGCACCGGGGTCGCGTCGTCGAGGAAGGAGCCGTATCGATGCTCCGAGACCGTGCGCGCCACCCGGAGACGCGGCGACTCCTCGGGGTCGGAGCCGTACGGCCCTCCGAAGGGCGAGGTGGCGGGAGCGATCGCGGCGGGCGTTCTCCACTCAGATCCGAATCGAGGAGCGGGAGCTTCGCGGAGGGCGGTTGCGTGCTGGACGTCGAAGGACTCTCCAAGCAGTTCGCCCGCCGCCACGGCGAGCCGATCGTCGCCCTCCGGGACGCGACCTTGCATGTGGGACGATCGGAGATCGTCGGACTTCTCGGCCGGAGCGGCGAAGGCAAGACGACGCTGGCACGAATCGTCATCGGGCTCGAGGCGCCCGACGCGGGGCGCCTCGCGTTCGATGGCAGCGACCTTACGCACACGTCCCATCGGCGCCGCCGCTCCCTCGCCGCCGGCATGCACTTGGTCTTCCAAGACCCCTACGAGTCTCTGGCGGAGCACATGTCGGTGACGGAGATCGTCGCCGAGCCCCTACGGATCCATCGGCCGTTCGGGCGGGCGACGCACCCCGATTGGATCGAGGAGGCGCTCCGGGCGGTCGACCTGGACGGTTCGTTCCTCGATCGCCGTCCGCACGAGCTCTCCGGGGGCGAGAGGCAGCGCGTCGCGTTGGCCCGGGCCATCGTTCTGAGACCTCGCCTCGTCATCGCCGACGAACCCGCCTCCCTCCTGGACGCACCACTACGAGCCGAGATCCTTACCCTCCTCGCCGATCTACGGGACGACTTCGGCACCAGCATCCTGTACATCACCCACGACGAGGGCTCCGCCAGGAGGCTATGCGACCGGATTCTCGTCCTTTCGCGTGGGCGGATCAGTCCCGCCCCCTGAGGTCGGGTGAACACCGCGCCGGTCGTTGAACGCGTGGCCATCCATCCCAGGGCCATCGCTGGCGTCCGTTGGGGCGCGATCCTACCCTACGGCGATGCCAACCTCCCGAAGCTCGAGATCAGGCTCCGCGGACCACCGGGGACGCTCCGCCTGGATCCGTCGCTTCGCGCCCCTCGGCGCACTGGTGTGCTTGGCGTGCGTCCGGGGGGGCGACGACCGGGGCCGCATTCTGGTGGTAGCCATCGACTCCGACCCCGGTCACCTGAACCCCGGCATCACCACCAGCGGGGGCACGCACACAGCTGCCGAGCTCCTCTACAACGGGCTGGTCGAACTCGACCCCCTCGACCTTTCGCCCGTTCCCGAGCTGGCCGAGCGATGGACCGTCGACGACGAAGGGCGCCGATACACGTTCTACCTCCGTGAGGATGTGCGGTGGCACGATGGTGAGCCGTTCTCGGCCCATGACGTGGTCTACAGCTTCACTGAGGTCCTCCTTCGGTTCCACGCACGGACGCGAGCCTCGTTGGGGGCGGCTTCTCCGGAGATCGTGGCCCTCGACGAGCACACGGTGGAGTTTCGGTTTTCCGATCCGTATGCGCCCCTCCTGCAACAGCTCAACGTGACCGAGGCTCCCATCCTGCCGCGGCACCTCTACGAGGGCACCGACCCCCTTCGGAATCCTGTGAACTTCGCTCCGGTGGGCACCGGTCCCTTCCGGTTCGTTTCCTCTCGCTCCGACGAAGAGCTCCGATACGCGGCCAACCGGGCGTACTTCAAGGAGGGGCTACCCGAACTCGACGCGGTGATCTATCGGGTCATACCTGACCCAGGCAGTCAGGTTCTGGCCCTCGAGGCAGGCGAAGTGGACTGGCTCTTCGCGGTCCCAGGGCCCGACATCGAGCGCGTCGCTCGTCTGCCGAACCTCGAGATCCTCCGGTCGCCCATCGGGCCCGGAGGCTCGAACTGCGTCACCACCATCGGCTTCAACCTCGACGCGGCCCCGCTCGACGATCGCCGACTCCGTGAGGCAATCTGGCACGCTCTGGACCGCGACGCGTTCCTCGAGCGTGTGCTGTTCGGCGGCGGTCGTGTCGCACGGGCTCCAATCGCCAGCGGCATCCCCTTCGCCCACCACGATGGACTCGAACTCCCTCGCCACGATCGTGCGCGGGCCCGTGCCTTACTCGCCGAGATCGGTTGGGTAGCCGAGGGTGACGGGCGAAGGGTCGCACGTGGCGTAGCGGGTACGGCTGACGGCACTTCGCTGTCGCTGAGCTTCCATCATTTCCCGTCCCAATCGGCGTATGCCGAACTCGTTCGGGCCCAGCTGGCATCCGTCGGTATCGAGATCAGGCTGGTAACCCTGGAGCCTCCGGTCTTCGTCGAGGTCGTCTTCCGGGAACGCGACTTCGACACGGCCATCGTTTCCTATTGCAACGGCACCGACCCGGAGATCGGCGTCCGACGCCAGTACGACTCCGCGATGATCGGGCCCGTGCCCTTCTCCAACACTGCCGGATACAGCAACGCCGCCGTGGACTCTCTTTTCCACCGGGCGGGGACCACCGTCGATCCGGGCGAGCGGACTCGGTTGTACCGACAGATCCAGGAGATCGTGGCCCGGGATCTCCCCTACGTCTGGCTCGTGGAGTCGTTGAATGCGCGAGCTCACCGGACGCGGTGCTCCGGTTTCGGACCATCGGGGCACTTCGCGGAAACCGCGCGCTGCGAGGGATGAAGGTCGGGTACGTCGGTCGGCGCCTTCTCCAGGTTGTGCCTACCGTCCTCGGCATCCTCCTTGTGGGCTTTGCGCTCGTCCACATTGCTCCAGGCGACCCGGTGCTCGCGCTGGCCGGAGAGCACGGCGATGCCGAGTACTACGAGTTCATGCGGGACCGGTTCGGTCTGGACGAGGCGCTTCCCGCCCGCACCCTTACGTACCTCTCGAGGGTCCTGCGGGGAGACCTGGGCGTTTCCTATGTGCAGGGGCGACCGGTCCGGGATGTGATCGCTGCGCGGGTGCCGGCCACTCTTCTCCTGACCGGGACGGCCCTCGTCCTCTCGACGTTGGTAGGCCTCCTGCTGGGGGCCCTCGCGGCCCGGCAACCGCATGGGGGGCGAGATGCGGTGATCACGATGGCGACGTTGGGCCTCTTCGCGGCGCCCGTCTTCTGGATTGGACAGCTCGCCATCGTCGTCGCTGCCTTCCACCTCGGTTGGTTCCCGGTGCAGGGCATGCGAAGCGCCGTGGAGTCAGCCGCGGGTCTTCCCGCTACACTCGATGTCCTCCATCACCTCGCCCTACCGGCGTTCGTGCTGGCGTCGCAGGAAGTCGCCGCCGTCTCGCGCCTAACCCGGCAAGGGCTGCTGACCGAACTCGGTTCGCCCCATGTCCGCACGGCCCGCGCCAAGGGCTTGAGCGAGACGCGAGTCCTGGTCCGGCACGCGTTGCGCCGGGCGCTCCTCCCCGTGGTCACGGTCGTCGGGTCCCGAGTCGGCCACCTCCTGGCGGGGACCGTGGTCGTCGAGGTCGTCTTCGCCTGGCCTGGCCTTGGCCGACTGCTGATCACGTCGGTCCAAGCCCGGGACATGCCCATCATCCTGGGCACCTTCTTCCTCGTCGCCATCTCCGTCGTCGTTGCGAACCTGCTCACCGATCTCGCGTATCGGGCCATCGACCCCCGAATCCGCTATGAGTGAATACGCTGATCGCAACCAGGCGCGCCTTCCGCTCGGTGACGGAGCGGTCGCCGTGTCGAGCGCTGGCGGCACGTTCCTTGGCGGGATGGGGATCGCCCTGACGGGATTCGTCGTCGTCTCCGCGTTGGCGGCCCCTTGGCTCGCGCCCGAAGATCCCTTCTCGGTGGCTGGGCCGTCCCTTGCGCCTCCGGCGACAGGTCACTGGATGGGTACCGACGCCCTGGGCCGCGACCTGTTCTCCGGCGTGGTTTGGGGTGGCCGCGCTTCCCTCGTGGTTGCGACGACTTCGGCGCTCCTGGCTCTGGGCATCGGGCTGATCGTGGGCATGGTCTCCGGGTATCGGGGCGGGTGGACGGACGACTTCCTCATGAGGGTCACGGAACTCTTCCAGACCAT
>CALJKZ010000016.1 GCA_937983085.1 uncultured Gemmatimonadales bacterium | reverse complement strand
GCACGCCACCCTGTCTCCGTCGGCGTGCGCGCCGACGACGAGGCGCGCCGCGGCCACGTCGCCGACATGGACGTCGTCGTCCTGGCCAATCCGTCTCCCGGGGAGGGCCCCATCACCTCCCTGCGGCTGGCGCTTGCGGCCGTGCCGGAGGGCATCGAGGGGGTGGTGTATCTCCCGTTGGACCACGCCCTGGTGGAGGGCGCGCATGTGGCCCGCCTCCTCGACGAGGCCCGGCGAACCAAAGCCTCGTTGGCGCTGCCGGTCCACGAGGGCAAGCGGGGCCACCCCGCCTATTTCGCCCGGACGCTCTTCTCCGAACTCCTGGATCCCGACCTGGAGGGAGGGGCGCGCACCGTGGTCCATCGGTACCTGTCCGATGCGTGCCTCGTGGAGACCGAGGATCCCGCCGTGGTCGCCGACATCGACACCCCGGAGGCGTACCGACAGGCGTTGGCCCGGTTCGAGGCCGCGGCGGCGGGGAGCCCGCCTTCGTGACCTCCCGTATCGACGCCGCGGAAGCGGCTCGCATACTCCTTTCGGCTACCGAAGACGGGTACACCGCCACGGCCGTGACGGTGGTGGGCTCCGACGCCGCGCCCGCTCTGTTGGGACGCCGGCTGGTCCGAATCGTCGAACGCGGATCGACCGAGGCGTGCACCCGGACGTTGGGGGGATTCGACGACCCGGAGCTGGAAGCCCGCGCGACCACCCTCATGGATGACGTCATGGGCGATCCAAGGGGTCGAGATGGACTCCGGACCCTCACGACGGACGCCGGCACCGAGATCGAAGTGTACCTAGAGGTCCGACGGCCCATCCGCGAGCTGGTGGTGGTAGGGGCCGGGCACATCGCACAGCCCATGGCCCACATCGGCACGCTGCTGGGCTACCGGGTCACCGTGTTGGACGACCGCCCGGACTTCGCCACGCGGGAGCGGTTCCCCGACGCCCACCGTCTGGTACGTGCCGACTTTTCCGATCCCTTCGCCGAAGTGCCGATTCACGACAGGTCCCACCTCCTCCTCGTCACCCGCGGTCACAAGTACGACTACGAGTGCCTCATTCGGGCACTTCGTATGGATCCGGCCCCCGCGTACATCGGCATGATCGGGAGTCGCCGACGCGTTCGGGCCACGTACGTCCAGCTCGTCGAGGAGGGGATCTCCCACGAGCTCATCGACCGGATCCACGCCCCGGTAGGACTCGACATCGGCGCGGAGACGCCCGAGGAGATCGCCGTGGCGGTGGCCGCCGAACTGGTCATGCTCAGCCGGGGAGGGAGCGGCGCACCCCTCAAGGACGTGGAGCGGGTGGCCGAGCGGTTCTTCGGACACCGACGAGAGGAGCAGAACGCATGACCCACCGCACCCACACGACCTGCGCACTCCCATGACCCACGAAGACGATCGCGCCCTGACGGTGGCGCTGGTGGCGGCTCGGGAAGCCGGCCGGCCGTGTGCACTCGCCACCATCGTATCGACGAAGGGGTCCACGCCACGGAAGGTCGGGGCGCGCATGCTCGTCGACCCGGACACCGGGCTGGTGGGCACCGTGGGGGGCGGGTGCGGCGAGGCGGAGGTCATCGAGTCGGCCCATCGCGTCATCGAGAGTGGTATGCCCGAGCGCGTTCGCGTGGACCTCACGGAGGACTTCACGTCCTGGAGCCCGGCGGTCTGCGGGGGCGTCATGGACGTCTTCGTCGAGCGCGTGGACCCGGCCGTCGAGGTGCCTGCCGAGACGACCGACGAGCCCGCCGAGACGACCGATGAGCCCGGCGGCGGGGCAGCCGACGCGTGACGCCACCTCAGCGCGTCGCCATCCACTATCGCCGACTCCCCGATCGACTGCGCATCTACGATCAGCGGGTGGTGCTGGCCCGCGAGGACGTCGTCATCACGCTGTCCAATCCCCTGGAGTTGGACGAGCCCCTGACGTACGAGGGCGACGTCATGTTGGAGAAGGACTCCCTCGCCGTCTGGTTCACCTTCCCGGGCGCGTGGCACGACATCGGCCGCTTCCACCGCGCGGACGGAGCCTACACCGGGCTCTACGCCAACGTCATCACGCCACCCGTCATGGAAGGGTCGGTGTGGGACACCACCGACCTCTTCCTCGACCTGTGGTGGCCCCGGGGCGGATCACCCACGGTGCTGGACGAGGACGAGCTCGCCGAGGCGCGGACGGCGGGCCTCATCGACGAGCCGCTGGCCGAGCGCTCCGAGGAAGAGGCCGCCCGCCTCCTCGCCGCGGCCCGCGCGGGTAGGTGGCCACCGCCCGTCGTGGGGGAGTGGACGCTGGAGCAGGCGCTGGCCGCGGTCGGAGGGTAGCTCGCCCGTGGGTGTCCGGGTGGGAATGACCCCTTACGACTCCACCAGGTAGGCCGAGACGAGTCGACCCACGTCGACGTGCAGCTTGGCGAGGACGTCCTCGTCCTCGCGGAGGCAATCGATGAGGCGATCGTACGCCTTCACCGAGGCCGCGGGGATGGTGGCCGTTTCATGGTGATACGACCCCTCGTCGACGAAGAGGAGTCGGACCTCCACCGTTCCGCCTTTCTTCTTGGCCATGGCTCTGTCCCCGGCGGTTAGTTGCCGCCCGTCATGGCGTCGATGGCGTCGCGGATGGAGCCCATGTCATAGGCGTTGAGGCTCCGCGTCTGACCACCTGCGTTGATGAGCACGGTGGGTGTCGACCCGACGCTCATGCGATTGCCCAGCTCCATGTTCGCCGTGACCACGTCCGCGAAGCGGTCGCTGTTCAGGCACGAGGAGAAGTCGCCTTCGTCGATTCCCACCTCGGCGGCGTAGTCCTCGAAGGCGCTGGAGGGCAGGTTCGCCGGCGACCAGCGAGGCTGATTGCGGAAGAGGAGATCGTGGTACTCCCAGTACGCACCCTGCTCACCGGCGCACCGGGCTGCCCGGGCGGCGAAGAAGGCGTTGGGATGGATGGAGATGAGCGGGAAGTCATAGAAGACGAACTCGGCCTCGCCCGTATCGATGAGCTGCTGCTGGATGGGCGGCTTGGCCTGAAGGGCGAAGGCCGCGCACCCCGGGCACTGGTAGTCGCCGAACTCGAGGATGGTCACAGGAGCCGACGGGTCGCCGAGGGAAACTCCCTGGGCGAGGGCCACCAACTCTTCGTCACTCGAGATGTCGAGTTCGATGGGCGCCGTCGCGGCCGAGCTGAAAGCGCTCGCTCCCGCGTTGTACGCCACCACGCCGATCCCCACCACCGCCACCGCTCCCAGCACGTAGAAGAGGGTGTTCGAATTGCCACCGCTCTCTGCCTGACGCGCCTCTCGACGCTTCTCGCTTCTGGACACCTGTGCTCCCGTTGTTGGACGGCCCGGAACGCCGGGCACCGTCATGATGCGTTGCGACCTGATACTCGGACGCAGCCCGAAAGATGCCCGGGCCCGGGTGGGGGATCAAGCGAGGAGGGGTGCGATCACTCCGGTAGGTCGAGACGCCACCGGACGACATAGGCCTCGTTGAATTCGCCGCCGCGGATGCCCCAGGCCCGATCCCCCTCAGCAGTCATGAACGTGGTCTTGAAGGGGAACGTCACCGCTCCAAGGAATCGACCCTGCGGATCGAAGACGTCCCAACGCTGCAGGTCGCGCCATTGGTGGTTGACTCGGCCCTTCTCCTCCCGGTCCTGCCGCTCCCACTCCGAGTACTCCATGTACGCGGCCTCGGTGTACCGCGATACCCACAAGCGCCCATCCAGATCGACGACCAGCTCACGCATGAAGGGCTTGGTCTCAGGAATGGGGAAGTAGTCCGACCGGTCCGAGCCGGGTCGACTGGCCGCCGACTCGGAGAACGCCTCGAACTGGGCGATCTCTTCGGACGTCGCCTCGATGGGCGCTTCGTTACGGGTGATCTCCAGGATGTCGCCGTCGGGTGCCCGCCGCTCGATCCGATACTCGTCATTCCGAGCCGAATAGAGGGAGCCGTCCGGCCCCAGTGCGTTGAGCGTCATTCGGGTGAGGGGCCGATAGAAGCCGCCATGGCCCTGGATCACGTAGCGCGGCCCCTCACGTCCTTCGGGCGGAACCGCCACCAAGCGCTCCACACCTCCTTCCGGGAGTATGCGGGCCCAATCGGCAGGGATCCCGTCGGCGGTCTCCGTGAAGCCGGATTCGGGGAAGACCCGCACGTAGGCGTGACCCTCACGGGAGGACACGAACCCACGGAAGCCTCCAAGCCCATTCACCACGGGCACGGATTCGAGGAACGCACCGTCCGCGTCGAACCAGCTGAGGCGCGCATTGCGCCCATCGTAGATCATGATCCGTCCGTCGTCGGTGACTCCGAGCCCATCGACGGAGCTGAACTCGCCGGGCCCCTGCCCCGCACGACCGAGGTCCAGCAGATGGGTGCCGTCCGCATCGTACTTCCGTACGACCGGCCCCTGTCTGTCCGCCACGTAGAACGAGCCGTCCGGTCCGGGTGCCAACGCGGACACGGAACCGAACGTGTACTCCATCTCGCCGTCGATGCCCCCGATGCGCACCTCTTCGACGATGGGGATCTCGGCAGCGGCAGGGCCCTCGCCGATGTCGGGCCCGGACTGTGCGTCGACGCATGCCGCTAGTGCGGCGGGGAGCAGAATCCGTGCGACGTGCTTCCTCATGGGTAGCCTCCTGCCGCACGTTGGGATCCGCTCCTCAGTCCAGCAAGACCTCCATGACCGCATCCGTGGACGCCAGGTCGACGAGGAGGTGATCGGGGTCGGATGCCGCCAGGGCGTCCACCGAGAACGATCCCGTGGCCACCGCTACGGTCCGGGTGCCGCCGGCCTTGCCGCACGCCACGTCCCGGGGCGTGTCGCCTACCACCACGGCGAGATCGGCTCGCACGACATCGCCGTACAGCTCTCTCGCGCGCTCCACGGCGATGGCGGGCAACTCGTCGCGCTCTTCGTGGTCGGATCCGTAGCTGCCGAAGGTGAAGTGCTCCCAGAGTCCGCCTGACCGCAGCTTGAGGCGGGCGCCGCCCACGATGTTTCCGGTGAGCAGGCCCACGCCGACATCGTCGTAGCCCACCAGCGCGTGGAGGAGGTCCTCGACGCCCGGCAGAACCCGGACGGGGTCGGCGGGCAGGAGGGCTTCGAGGTTCGTCAGGTATTTCACC
>CALJKZ010000015.1 GCA_937983085.1 uncultured Gemmatimonadales bacterium | reverse complement strand
GGGGCCGGGAGCCGCCTCCGCGTACCGGTCGTCGGCGCGGGCGGCGAGTAGCAGTCGCTGACATGGCACTACTCGATCCGCATTTTCGCCGTGCCCTGGGCTACGTCCGTCCGTACATCGGCGCCCTCGTCCCCGTCGTCGTCCTGTCCCTCCTGGGTACGGCTCTCGGGCTGGTCTTGCCGTATCTGTCGAAGCTCATCGTCGACGACGCCGTCCTCGGCGGAGATTTCCGACTCCTCCTGATCCTCGTCGCCGTCTTCGTCCGCGTCCCGGTCATCGCCTTCGTTCTCAACGTCCCCAGCGGCCTCCGGTACCCCACGGTCTCGGCGGACATCCTCTTCCACATGCGCCTGGAGCTGTACGGCCATCTCCAGCGACTCTCCCCCCGTTTCTACGCCCGCCCCCCCCTTGGTGACATCGTCTCGCGCATCAACGGCGACATCAGCGAGATCCAGCGCGTCACGGCCGAGGCCGCCCTCTCGTGGTTCGGCCAGGTGGTGGCCGTCGTCGGCACCGTCGCCATGCTCGTGTACTTGGACTGGCGGCTCTTCATCGTGGGGCTCGCCACGCTGCCGCCATCGCTGTGGGCCCTCATGCGCTATCGGCGTCAACTCGAGGATCGGGTACGCGTGCTCCGGGAGCGGAGCGCCGACATCGGCACCTTTCTCATCGAGAGCATCCAGGGGATGCGGACGGTGGTGGGCTCCAACGCCCAGGGGCGGGAGATCGAGAGGTTCCGGGGTCGCAACGACTCCTTCGTCGACGCCCTCCTCTCCATGAGGCGCTTCACGTACATCGCGGGCGGGCTGCCCGGACTTCTCCTGTCCGCCGGGACGGGGGTCGTCTTCGTGTACGGAGGCTACCGCGTCATCAACGGCCTCATGACCTTCGGCACGCTGGTGGCGTTCATGGCCTACCAGAGTCGGCTCATGGGCCCCATCCAGGGCCTCATGGGGATCTACACGAACCTGGCCACGGCAAGAGCCTCGCTGGTCCGTGTCCAGACGTTACTGGATACGCCCCCGGAAGTCGTGGAGTCCCTCTCCCCCGTCAGGCTCTCCGAGTGTCGTGGACGAGTCGAGCTCGAAGGCGTCCATCTCGACTTCGGCAGGGGCAACGAAGGCCTCCAGGGCATCGATCTGACCATCGAGGCCGGTGAGACGGTAGCCATCGTGGGAGCGAGCGGGAGCGGCAAGTCCACCATCGCGGACCTTCTGGGGCGTCAGGTGGACCCCGACGAGGGTCGGGTCCTGCTGGACGGCAAAGACCTCAAGGGGCTGAGCTTGGACGACGTGCGACGCCACGTCACAGTCGTCGAGCAGGCCCCCTTCATCTTCCATACGTCCGTCGCGGAGAACGTGCGTTATGCCCGCCCCGAAGCCACGGACGCCGAAGTGGCCGAGGCACTCTCCGCTGCCGGCCTCGACGCCCTTGTCGCGTCCATGCCCGAAGGTGCGGATACCGTCGTGGGAGAACGTGGCCGACAGCTGTCCGCAGGGGAGCGTCAAAGACTGGCCATCGCCCGCGCGTTTCTCGCCGATCCGGCGGTACTGATCATGGACGAAGCCACCGGGGCTCTCGATCCGTCGTCGGAGGCGGGGGTCCTCCAGGGTTATGAGCGGCTGCAGCGGGGTCGGACCACCGTCCTCATCACTCACCGTCTGGATCTCGCCCGGCATGCGGAGCGGATCGTCGTCCTCGCGGGCGGACGCATCGAGGAGGATGGTACGCCCCGGGACCTCGAGGAGCGGAGTCGAGCGTTCCGCGACCTCTTCATCGATGTGATGAAGGGCTGATGGTCCCGGGAGAGGCGGCCGGAGTTTCCGGCCCGACCGACATCATCACCGTCGCCGTCGTCGACAGCGGCGTGAACGTCCCCCACCCCCATCTGCCGGGGATTGCCGGCGGCGTGAGCATCGATCTGGAGGGCGTGGAGTCCGACGACTACGTGGACCGCCTCGGCCACGGGACGGCTGCCGCGGCCGCCATCCACGAGAAGGCTCCTTCAGCCGAGTTGTGGGCGGTGAAGGTCTTCGACAAACGACTGGCAACCACCGTGGCCAACCTCGTCGCGGCCATTCGGTGGGCCGTCGACAGAAAGATGCGGCTGGTGAATCTGAGCCTGGGAACGCCCAACGACTTCCGGAAGATCGAACTGGCACCGGCCATCGAGGCGGCGGTGGAGGCGGGGACGATCATTGTCTCGGCCGCCGAGCACGACGGCCAACTCTGGTATCCGGGGTCCTTGCCCGGCGTGGTGGGCGTGGTGATGGATGCCGAGGCGGATCGTGACGGCGTCACGGTGGTCCATGGGGCCAGGGGACCCGTTCTACGGGCTTCACCCTACCCGCGCCCGATACCCGGCGTCCCGCCGGAGCGGAACTTCAACGGGATCAGCTTCGCCGTGGCCAACGCCACCGGCGTGGTGGCTCAGTTCCTCAGCGCTCGGCCCGACGTGAGGACGGCAAGCGACGTCATCGAGGCCCTCACGTAGACCTCGGTCAGCACCGAGGACTCCGCCGCAGGCTCGAACCGCAAGCCGAGAAGGATGAAGGTCGTCCAGGCCGCGAGCCCGGTCATGAGCCATACGGGGACCAACAGTATCATCGTCATCTACCAGCCTCCAACGTGCTTGCCGGGGATCGCGGCCCCGTACTCCGACTGTCGGTCCAATATTCAATAGCTTAAACTTTGCATATTGTGTGCCACCACGTGGCACCTCGATATCGTCGGCACCGAAAGTGTCGCCTTGCCGACATGAATGAGCGCTGTGGCGGGGCCGGCGGTTGACGCCGGACGGTGGCCGGTCGCACCCTGCGGCTCCACCGACATCCATCACCCGGAGTCATCGATGCCGCTGCCCGAGATCCGCAGGGACGTTCGTCGCCGCGACTTCCTCCGCTGGCTGGCCGCCAGCCCTCTCCTGGCTTCGGCCGGTGGACTCGCGGGTCTCGAGCCCGTCATCGCCCAGGAGGCGCCACGGCGGACCTTCGACGATCTGGTGGACTCGGCATCGCAGGCGCTGGACATCTTCGACCTCCAGCGAGTCGCCGCTGAGAAGGTTCCCACTGCCCACTATGGCTACATCATGACGGGCGTGGACGGCGAGGAGACCTACGAGAACAATCGAGCGGCCCTCCAGCGGATGTACCTCCGGGCCCGTGGTCTGGTAGTCGTTTCCTGGGTCGTCACGGCGGTGTACCTGTTCGGCGGGGAGTCGCCCACCCCCCTCTTGGTGGCGCCGTGCGGGAGTCAGCGGGCGTTCCACGCGGATGGGGAGCTCGCCACGGCGAGGGCGGCCGCGGCTCGGAATCACCTCCAGACTCTCTCCACGGTGAGCTCCACGGCGGTGGAGGAGGTCAACGAGGCTCGGGGCGAGCCCGTCTGGTACCAGCTCTACGCCCGGTCGAACTGGGAGAGCAACGTCGCCCTGGTCCAGCGGACGGTCGACGCCGGGTGCCCGGTCCTCGTCCTCACCGTCGACCTCACAGGTGGCACCGGGAACCGATTGACGCTCGAGCGCTACCGCCGCGCCGACGACCGTGACTGTGCGAGCTGCCATCGAGCGGGCGGGCGAGCCGACCCCGTGAAGCCCATGCTCCGGGGCCTCCCTCGGGGAGCACCCGACGGGTCGGCGGGGTCGGCGATGACCTGGGACTACATCGGTCGGCTGCGGGACATCACCGACCAGAAGATCATCGTGAAGGGGCTGGTCACCGCCGAGGATGCCCACCTCGCCGTCCGTCACGGAATCGATGCGGTCTGGGTGTCCAACCACGGAGGGCGCGCCGAGGGCGACGGACGGGCCACCATCGACGCGCTCCCGGAGGTGGCGGAAGCGGTAGGGGGGCGAATGCCGGTCATCGTCGACAGCGGCTTCCGCCGTGGAACGGATCTCTTCAAGGGGATCGCCCGTGGCGCTACCGCGGTGGCGGTAGGACGCCCCTACCTCTGGGGTCTGGGTGCGTTCGGCCAGGAGGGTGTCGAAAGAGCGCTGCAGATCCTGACCCGGGAGTTGGAGATCGCCATGCGAGCCACGGGAACGCCCTCGTTGGCGGACATCGGGCCGCAGTCCGTGGGCGTGGATCGCTGACCGTGGGGCGCGCGTTCCGGGGAAGTCTCCTCTCTGCCACCCTCCTCGCTACCGCCATGGCCACCACACCGGTTGCCGCCGAGGCGCAGATGCCCACTCGCCTCCCTGCCGGGGTCGAGACCACGGCTAGCGCCGCCCTTCTCCGGGCCATCGACCTGTACACTGGAGTCGCCGGTCGGGTGGACGACGACGAAGCACGGCGCCTCCTCGAAGGGGCGGCCGCGGACCGAGGCGCCGTCCTGGCCCGAATGTGGATCGCGCGAGTCCATTCCCGAGGCCGAATGACCTTCCCCCGTGACGAGGCCCGGGCCCGTGCTCTCGGCGCCGAACTGCTCCCGACCATTCGCGACCTCGCCGCGGCCGGCGACGTGGAAGCGGCGTTCCTCATGGGCACGGCATACGACGAGGGCCTGGGTGTGGCTGTCGACTACCTCGAGGCCATGCGGTGGTATCGACGCGCGGCACGTCGTGGCCACGTCCTGGCGGTCCACAACATCGGCAACATGTATCGGGACGGCCGGGGTGTTGACGAGAATCCGCCAGCAGCAATCCGGTGGTGGTCGCGGGCGGCGCGGGCAGGTGACGCCATCCCTGCCCTCCGCCTGGGAGAGGCATTCGAACGGGGATGGGGGGTCGATGCGAGCGCGGAGCAGGCCCGGTTCTGGTACGGCCAGGCCGCAGAGAGAGGAAACGAAGCGGCAGCCGAAGGGCTACGTCGTTTGCCGCGTTGAGCCTCCACCATCGGCGCGGTCTCCGTCGCCGGGCGCTTTAACGAATCCGGGGGGACCCACGTCTAGGCTTCGAACCGTTCGCCCCCGCTGCGTCTCATCTCTCGACTCCGGACCACCTGCCCTTGGAGCCGACCACCATTCGTCGCGTCCTCACTCGAGCACGCCTCGCCGCCGCCTGTCTCACGATCGTGTCGGCGGCTCTGACGCCGAGCCCGGCCTCGTCTCAACAGTCCTGCGGTCAGATTCGCGCCGCCGGCCTGGCCGT
>CALJKZ010000014.1 GCA_937983085.1 uncultured Gemmatimonadales bacterium | reverse complement strand
GCATGACCTGAAGCGGCTGTGCCACGGCGGCCCGTGTGGCCGTAGAGCGAGTGGACGGTGTGGCGCTGGCCGAGTTCTCGTTCGAGCGCGGAGAGGGGTTCGTGAGCTTCGATACGACGAAGACATCGGTGGACGAAATCGTCGGCGAGCTGCAACGCCTAACCGACTTCACGGCGACGGAGCGGCCCACAACCGGCGGACGATGAGACTCACCCGTCGCATTCAGGAGAGAGGATGACATCACCTCGTATTGATCTGGTCTACTTCGAGGGTTGCCCCAACGCGGCGATCGCGAGGGAGAACCTGAGGCGCGCGATCGAGGCCACGGGCCGCGAACTCACGTGGTCCGAGTGGGACCTGATGTCGGAGGCGACCCCGGATTCGTACCGCCGCTACGGCTCGCCGACGGTGCTGGTCAACGGGGAGGACGTCACCGGGGACGGAGCCCTCGCGACCGCTATTTCGTGCCGGGCCGACGGAGCCCCGGGCGTGGAGGTGATCTCGTCCCGGCTCGAAGCGCCCGTCTAGCTCCCTCCCACTCGCACAGCGTTTGAGCCCCGGCACGGTTCGAAGAATCGTCGATCCGAACCGTGTACGTTCGTGTGTACGTTCGCGCCCCCAAACCCCGTGAATCGCCCTTCTTAGCGCTCCCACCGAGTATGAGAAAACCCCCGAGATTCCACGGTTCTTGTGAAATCCCGGGGGTGCCCGGCGGGCTTGTAAGGCAGGTGCTCTAACCAAGCTGAGCTAAGCGCCCTAGAAACATGAAGGTAAGCGAACCACGACAACGCCGGTACACGGCCACTTCGACTTCGAAGGCCGGGCCCGCTCCCCGCCCTGGTCGGTGGGTCAGTTCGCAGCCGAGGTCAGGTCGATCCAGCTCCGCTCCGCCACGGGACGGGCACGCGAAAGGTTCGCATTGTTGAGGATGGCCCTTTGGATGGCGCAGTGCGAGAACTGGATCTGGGAACCACCGGTAAGAGGCTGGTCAATGCTCAGACCGTTCGACGCCATGACCGCACCCACGATCCGGTTCCCGTTGCCCTGCGTCGCGATCGCTCCCTGGACGATGACGATGCCGTAGAACTCGAAGTTCCCGCGAAGGTCGAGGTCTCCCTCGATCAGCAGCAAGCCCTGGCCAAGGCCACCGCCCTGGATCCTCGCATCGCTGTCGTGATAGATGAGGGGAAAGTACCAACCACACGGCGCGACGGGGTTCGTGTCGCCCCAGTTGGTCAATACCGATTCGTCGCAGTTCCCGGATCCGTCGAGGGCCGGACCTACCGAGGAGATCGAGGTCCCCAGCGAGCTGATGTCCTTACCCTCGGCTTGGGCGATGGCGACGAGTTCCGGCCACGTCAGGTTCCCAAAATCGGTGAACGTGTCGTCGACGATCGCTGGATCGACCACCGAGGGAGGGTTTCCGTCGTACTCGGCGTTCTTGCCGGACGTCGTCACCGTTCCGGACCCGTCCGTCACGATGCCGGGCATGTCGTGGGTGTCGAAGCCGCCGCAGTAGCCGGCCCATGCGGCGGGATCATCGTTGTCGCCATAGACGCCGGCGGTTCCCTTGATCTCGACGTCACCGCGCGTGGTCAGCGCCCCCGGCGGGTCGATGTCGACGAAGATCATCTTCGTGACGATCCCGATGGTCCGGGTCGCGCCCGACCAGATCCCCGCGTTCGTCACCCGACCGGTCGAGGTCAGGAAGTACACGAAGTTGTTGGTGTTGTGAATCGTGACCTCCCACTCACCTACGGTTCCGTGCGTCTCGGTGATGGTGACCGTGTCCCACTGCGCGACCTGACCCAACTGGTAGCCGTTCCAGTTCGCCATCACGTCGTTGGCTCCGGCCTGCGCGATGTTGAACGCAAGATTGGTTTGTCGGGCCGCTACACCCATCCGCAGTTCCTGCTGCGCGACGAAGAAGCCGGCGGTCACGAGAAGGCCGATGATCACCAGCGCGCCGAGCACAGCGGGCAAGACGAATCCGGCGCTTGTGGGTCGCGGGCAATGGGTACGCATGAACTCAGTTCCTGGTATAGATGCGGGTCGTGATCGAGTCCGATACGAGTTGTCCAAGCGAGTTGATCACCTCCGATCCCGTGCGCAGGGTCACCTCGATCTGACGGATGTCGGCAAGCGTCGCGGTGACGGCACCGAGCGAATCCAGGTAGACGAACTCGAGCCCCGTCGTCGCCTGGATGGGTCCGGCCAGAGGAACCATGGCTCCGTTGCCCTCGCGTCGGGCCAGATAGGTGTCGGATCCGATGACCGTGTCGCCGAAGGTGTAGTAGAGGCGGCTGCGCAGCGGCGCGCCCTGGTACACGTCGTCGGCGAGGAACGCGGCCATCTGACCGCCGAAGGTAACCGCCGTGCCGCCCTCGGAGTTCTGCGGACACGTCGCCGTCCCGTCCACGCCGGTGATTTCGAGCGCCAGCCAGACGTCGTCCCCATCCACGCCGGTGTCGTTGTCCGCGAACACCATGGCCGTGTCGCCGACGGCGAAGGCATTGGCTCCGAACATCGTCGGCACTTTGTCGACGTGGCCGCTCGCGCGTCCGAACAGAGTGTCGAGGACGGTGACGACGGGGTCGGTGCCGCCGATGTCGACTTCGCACGCGTACGCGAACTTGCGCATCATCCCGAGGCGAAGGCTGTCCGAGGCTATGGCGACGATGTCGCCGCCTCGAGCACTCGCCTGGCGCATCTCGGCGAACATGACCTGTGCGGCGATCCGGGTGCTCTGCTGGCCCTCGATAGTGGCGCCATTGGCCGTAAAGGTACGTTGCGTCGTGATGAGCACGCTCAAGCTGGCGATGGCCACGAAGCTCCCCATGACCACGACCACAAGAAGCTCGACCAGCGTCATGCCCGCCGCCGATCCGGACTTGGGTAGCCTCATCGCCGAAGCACTCGGAACGTGAACGTCTCGCTGCGTTGCGGATCCCCCGTGGTGCTGCCAACCGAGACTCCGGGGCCCACCGTGGTGACTGTGACCAACTTCGCACTACCGCCTTCGTTGACTACGGTCCACGAGACGGTGTATGCACCGTGGGTCGTCGAGCCATCCACCACGCTAGCATAGGGTAGCGACTGCACTCGGTCGATGACGGTCTGGAAGGCCACCGTACGCTCGGACTGGAGGTCGGCGAAGGTGAGTTGCCGCACGATCTGACCAGTCGCACCCGCGAGCGCGAGGACCCCGAACGAGAGGATCACCGTCGACACTACGACCTCGACCATCGTGAACCCTGACTGACCACGCGTCGGACGCTTCCGGGGCTCCGTCATTCTAGGACCAGTTGGCCAAGGGGAAGCACGTGAAAGCCCTCGCTGTTGGGTCCCTGCACGAAACGGATTCGGAAGTCCACCGCGACGGGGGTGAGACCGAGGTATTCCAGCCCGCCGCAGGCGATGTCGGCATAGCCCATGGGCGTAAAGCACTGGTAGTAGCTGAAGTTCGTCGACGGCCCCGAGGTCTGTATGTCCACGTCGAACTCGTCGCCAAAGTCCACCACCCCGTACACGCCGGACGTGGCGTCGAAGTAGCCCACTTCGTCCACATCGGTCCAGACGACTACGAGAACGGTCGTACCCGATTCCACGGCCCGAGCCCGTGCCGTGTTGTGCATAGCCTGGTAGGCCTGTGAGGCGCCGCGGGCCGCGAGCGAGTCTTGGACGCCCGCGAGCCCCCGGAACGCGATCGCCGTGAGAACCCCACTGAGGGCGATTACGAACAGAAGTTCGATCAGGGTAAACCCTCGAATGTTCTTCATCGGTGCGGACCCGCAGGGGGGGCAGTGGTGAGATACCGACTTCATTGCCAAGTTCCGTGCCACGGTTCGAGCCCAATATTTACGGGCAGTCGAGCACATCCTAGAGTTTTCGGAAGGTCCTATTTTTCAGACTAGAAGAATTTTTTTCCGGTTCTGACCTGAGGAGCCACCGGATAGCGCCCATGCGCAAGCCGATCAAGGACCGAGCGATCACCGTGGCCTTCGTCCTCTCGGGAGTCGCCGGGCTGACGTACGAGGTCTTGTGGAGTCGGTACCTCTCGCTTTTCGTGGGCCACAGCGCGTACGCGCAGGTGTTGGTCCTTTCGGTCTACCTCGGTGGCATGGCCCTCGGCGCGCTCGCCATTGCCGGGACGGCGGAACGAGCGAATCGACCCCTACTCTGGTACGCCGGGGCCGAGGCGCTTCTCGCATTCTTCGGGGTGGCGTTCCACTGGGTGTATCTCGCTGTGTCGGAAGCCGCCTACTCTTCCCTCCTTCCTGCCCTTGGCGACGCGTCGATGGCGGGGGCGCTGCGGTGGGCGCTTGCGGGCTGCATAATCCTCCCACAGGCGATCACCCTGGGGACCACCTTCCCCTTGATGGCCGCCGGCCTCGTCCGATCGACGCCCCACGCCCCTGGACACGCGGTTTCACAGGCCTACTTCCTCAACACCATCGGCGGCGCCGCCGGCGTCCTGCTGGCGGGCTTCGTGCTCATCGGCGTCCTTGGGCTTCCGGGTACGTCGCTCGCCGCGGCAGGCCTCAACGCGCTTACCGCTGCTCTGGTGCTCTATGCGGTGTCCGGAGATCCGGTCCCCGTTGGCCGTGCCAGCCGCGACGGGTTCCTGACTCCCGACCGGGTTACCGCGTGCGACGAGTCGCCCGTTTCAGGTGACCGAAGGGAGGAATCGGACTCGGTTGGAGGTCGGGGCGCTCTCGTCGGCCTGGCAGCCGTCGCCTTCGGGACCGCCGTGGCGTCGTTCGCCTACCAGATCGGATGGATCCGAATGCTTTCCCTGGTGCTCGGGGCGGCGACACACGCCTTCGAACTCATGCTCTCCGCCTTCATCCTCGGCTTGGCCCTCGGTGCCCGCTGGGTGCGTGCGGCGAGTGACCGATCGACGATGCCGGTTCGTCTACTCGCCCGTATCCAAGTGGCAATGGGTCTCGCCGCGGCACTCTCGCTGCCGCTCTACCTCCTGACCTTCGACATGGTCGCCACGCTCACGCCCGCACTCAGCGGACGAGCATGGGGATACGAGGTCTACAACGTCACGCGGTACGCCATGTGCCTGATGGTCGTGCTCCCGGCCACCGTACTCGCCGGGGCGACCCTACCCGCCATCACCGCCATACTGTTGCGGAGGGGCGTCGGCGAGCGGTCCATTGGCCTCGTGTACGGAATCAACACCCTCGGCGCCGTGCTGGGCGCCGGCCTCGCCGGCCTCGGCGCTCTGCCCTTTCTCGGGCTCAAGATGCTGGTCCTCGCAGGGAGCGCTTTGGACGTCGCTGTGGGGTTCGCGTTGTACGGGACGGTCGTGCGTCGTGGACCGGGCCGCCGTGAACTCGCCCTGGTCGCATCGGTCGCCGCACTGCTCTTGGTGCTGGTCGTGAATCTGGTGCAGTTCGACCCGACGATCATCGCCGGGGGCGTGTTTCGGCAGGGGCGTCTGCCCACCGGTGACAACCGGGTGAGTCTTTACTATCAGGACGGTCGGACCGCGACCGTGTCGGCACATCTCGGACTCGCCGAAGGACTCGTGGTACTGGCTACCAACGGTAAGCCGGATGCCTCCCTGTCGAGCCGTTGGATGCACGACCGCCGCGACACGCTACCCGACGTCCCCATCCCGGCGGGAAGGGACTTCACCATGCAGGTACTCGCACCCGTGGTTGCGCTCGCGCACAATCCAGATGCTTCGGTGGTGGCAAACATCGGTCACGGCTCTGGAATGACGGGGGCCGCGTTCCTCACGAGTCCGGAGTTGGACCGCCTCGTGACCATCGAAATCGAACCCCTCATGGTCGAAGGCTCGCTTGTCTTCATGCCGGCGAACGAATTGGCCTTCACGGACCCGCGGTCGTCGTACGTCTTCGACGACGCCAAGTCGTACTTCGCATACCGTCCCGAACGGTTCGACATCGTCTTCGCCGAACCAAGCAATCCGTGGGTCGCCGGTACGTCCAGCCTGTTCACGGTCGAGTTCTATCGGCGGGTCGAGTCCGTCCTCGCACCCAACGGTATCCTCACCCAATGGATGCAGATCTACGAGTTGAGCGATCCGCTCTTTCTCAGCGTCCTCGCCGCGCTCCACCGGGTGTTCCCCTACTACCGGGCATACATGGTCGGGGGGGCGGAGGTGGCCATCGTGGCGTCCCGATCGCCGCTGCCCGACCCGGATTGGTCCCTTCTCGGGCTGCCCTCGTTCGGCGACTTCGTCGAGGGCTCCCCGCCCTACCATCCTCAGCACATGGACGCTCTGGAGATCTTCGACAGCCGGGCGCTCGAGCTTCTTCTCTCCCGGGGGGTGGAGCCAAACTCAGATTTCAGGCCGATTCTCGACGCGGGTGCGGAGCGCGCCAGATTTCATCGCACCTCGGCCGAGGGAGTCCGCGCCATGGCCGTTTCGCGGGTGGACCTCAGCCGGTTGCTGACGAGTCGGCCGGCCCTACCGAGCCCATTCGCCCTACCGCCGGCGAAAGGGCTGCTGCCCACGGTGCGCACCGAACGCGCGAACTGGTTGCGAGCGGCGCTGGCCGAGGGCGGGGGCACCGCACCCCTCGAGTATCCGGAGTGGCAGGAGGAGTTGGTCGCTCTCCAGGACTTCCTTGTCCTCACGCGTGGAGAAGCGCCCATCGCCAACTGGAGGATATGGACCTCGATGTTCGTCCGTGTCGAGAGTGCCCTGCACTGGGGGACGTGGGGGTTTGTGGATCCGGTGTTCTACGAGGCCGTCTTCGAGATGTTCGACCGGGAAGAAGTCCCCGCCGAGGGGATCGCCGCAGTCGACCTACTCCACGGCTACGCCCGTTCCGATTGGCCTCGGGTCGCAGGGGCTGTGGACATGCTGATCGATCCGGTGTCGCGGGGCGAGCGCTGGTTCCCTGCCAACGCGCTGCTCGATCTCGCCGTGATCTCGTACAGAGCAGTAGGGCGGGTCGACGACGCAGCCGCGGCCATCGAGCGACTGAGGCCCCAGACAGGATGGGAGGACGACCACCTCAGGCTGGGTATCCTGAAGACCCTCGTCACCGAGGCACAAGCGAGCCACTGAGCGGCCTACGTCGACTCGTCGTCGTCGGCCGGGCTCGTGCACT
>CALJKZ010000013.1 GCA_937983085.1 uncultured Gemmatimonadales bacterium | reverse complement strand
GCGTGGCCGAACCCGTAAGGGGGTTCAGCGCGATTCGCTCCACCGCCGAGTTGTCCGTGGGCGTCACGCCCCGAAGGCCGGCCGCCGTCATGGCGTCGATCTGACCCGTGGCTTCGAGGAAGCCCACGACGAGCTGCCACATGACGGGTACGTCGGCAGGGAGCAACTGCTGCGGACCACCGGTGAGGGCGGGGTTGAAGGGCGACCGCATTCCCTGGAGCGAGCCGTCTGCGTTCTGCACGCTCCACCCGGTCCTGCCGCTCCCGTATGCGCGAGTGGTGAATCCGAGCTGGCCCAACGGGTCGGGGGCGAAGCCGCCGGGGATGTCGAGGAAGAAGTTCAGCGCGGTAGGCGTGGAGAAGGCGCGGTTGTAGCCGGCATGGAATCCGTGGTTCTCGTTCGGGTTGAAGACCAGCGCCGCCCGAGGTGACCAGACGTTGTCGGCGATGATGGAGTGGGAGTCGAGCCGGAGGGCGGTCACCAGGTCCAGCTGCTCCGTCAACTCGGTCTTCGACTGGACGTACAGGCCCCACTCGTTGATGTCGTTGTCGGCCTCGTACGATCCGTAGATGCTCCCTTCGGAATCCGGACGGGTGGCGAAGTAGTCGTAGCCGTAGGTGAAGTCCTGACGGCCCTCTGCGAGGTCGAAGCCGTGCTGGATCTGCCCCACGAGGAGCTTCGACTTGTCGGCGAGGACCGTGCCCTCGCGGAGAAGGAAGGAGTCACCGGCGTCGGACTGGTTGACGTAGCCCTGAACGAAGAGCCGGTCCACGGTCAGGCGCGCCTGATAGAAGTCGGAGATCCAGTTGTCCGTCTGACCCGCCCCCAGGCCGGTCATCTCGATGCCCGAGGAGCTGTTGCGTCCGTACGTGGCGACGAGACCATCGCGACCGTCGTTGAAGCGATAGTCCAGGCGACCCTCGAAGCTGTAGCGCTGGATATCGAAGTTCCGCGCGCCGATCCGTCCGCACGCCACCTGCGCCTCGGCCATGGAGAGGCCCCGTGCCATGCGGTCGGTGACACAGATGCCGACGTCCCCCACCGACTCCACCGGATCGAAGTACTGCCACTCCTCCGCGTCCAGGTACTGACCGGACAGCTTGACCCCCACGTTGTCGCCGAGGAGGAAGGCCGACCGGAAGGCGCCCTGGAACGCCGACGGGTAGTCCTTGCCCTTCGCTCCTCCGCCGAGGGTCACCGAGGTGCCCTGCTCATCGAGGGGCGAGCGGGAGATCATGTGGACGATACCGTTGGCGGTGTTCGGGCCGTACAGCGCGGATCCGGGGCCGAGAACGACCTCGATGCGCTCCAGATCCTCACTCGTGGTGGGGATGAAGTGGGCGAGGTTCACCCGGAGCGAAGGCACACCCGCCAGGCGGTAGTCCGACAGCATGTGGAGGGCGCCGGAGAAGATGTTGTTGAAGCCGCGCACCGTGAAGTTCGACGCCTGGAGGCCGTAGTTGATCCGGTCGACGCCCGGGCTCTCGATGAGCTGGTCCGTGATGTCGGGCGACGGGCGATCCCGCACTTCGGTGCCGCTGATGACATCCGACATGCCCGGGCTTTCCCTCGACGGCTCCCCCGCATCGAGCTGGGTCCGGGACGTGGTCACCACGATGGCGTCCAGAAGGCTCGCGAAGGACGCGAGCCGCACGTCGAGCGTCGTCGTCTGTCCGGACGCGATGGCGACGTTGCTCTGGCGGGTCTCCTCGTGGAAGCCGTGGTCGAAGATCACGTCGTACGTACCCGCGGGCAGTTGGATCCTGTAGCGGCCCTGTTCGTCAGTCACGACGCTCGAGCCCGCCGGACCGCCGAGGACGGTGACCTCGGCCGTGGCGATGGGTTGCCCGGTGTCGCTCGTCACGACCCCGGTGAGCACCCCGTTCTGCGCCTCCAGGGAGGGCACGACAGCGAGGGCGAGGAGGAACGAAAGAACGGTTGGAATCGCGTATCGGAACCGCATGTTGGCCTCGAACGTTCAGGGATCGCGGGACACCTCGAAGTGCGACTGTCGGGAACGTACAAGAGCCTTTGTTTCAAAGGCAAACCATTTCGTGACGTAGTCGGGGCCCGATCGCGACGTATGCGCAATTTCCGCCCCTGGCCTCCCGAGATCGCGCGGGGCATCATCGGGGCCATGAGCCTCCCTTCCATGCCCCTCGAGCGGCTCGAAGCGGCCCGGGCCCGGGTCGTGGACGCCGTCCACCGCACGCCGATCCTTCCGTCCCGAACGCTCTCCGAGCGCGTCGGCGCCACGGTGCTTCTCAAGTGCGAGAACCTCCAGAAGACCGGCGCCTTCAAGGTACGCGGAGCGCTCCATCGACTCCTGACCCTGAGTGAGGAGGAGCGCGCCCGGGGGGTGTGCACGATTTCCGCCGGGAATCACGCCCAGGCGGTGGCATGGGCCGCGAGCGCAGCCGGCGTGTCCAGCGTCGTCGTGATGCCCGAGCATGCATCACCGACCAAGGTGCGAGCCAGTCGCGAGTACGGGGCCGAGGTCATCCTGCACGGAGACGCCGCCGCTGCGTTCGTCCGGGTGCGGGAGATCAGCGAGGAACGCGGGCTGACCTTCGTGCACCCCTTCGATGACGAAGAGGTGGTTGCCGGCCACGCCTCGTGCGGCCTGGAGATCCTGGAGGACGCCCCAGACGCGGGGACCATCGTGGTCCCCGTCGGGGGAGGTGGCCTGTCGTCGGCCATCGCCGCGGCCGTGGCAGCCAAGGGCGGAGGTGTCGACGTCTGGGGCGTGGAGCCCGAGGGCGCGGCGGCCATGCATCGCAGTCTCGCCGAGGGGCGAGCCGTTCACCTGGACTCGGTGTCCACGGTGGCGGACGGCCTCGCGCCCCCCATGGCCGGCGAGATCAACCACGCGTTGTTGGCCGAGCATGCGGCGGGCGTCGTCCTGGTCGACGACGAGGAGATCCTCGACGCCCAGCGCCTCCTCCTTGAGCGGACCAAGCTCCTCGTGGAGCCGTCCGGCGCCGCCGGCCTGGCGGCCCTTCTCGCGGGCCGGATCCCCATCCGATCCGGCACGCCCGTCGTCGTCGTCCTGTCTGGCGGCAACGCCGACCTCCATCGCTTGGGAGCGTCGTTGCGATGACCGCCACCGTGCGTGTGCCCATCCGGCCTTCGAGCGGGAGGTAGCCCATGTGCCGTCTGGTGGCCTACGTGGGCGAGCCCGTCTCCCCCGCCCCTCTGGTCTTCGGAGGAAGCCACTCCCTCTACCAACAGAGTTGGGCCCCCCGGGAGCTCCTGTCCGGTTCGGTGAACGCCGACGGGTACGGCGTCGTGTGGTACGCCCACGGGCGCCCGGGCCGGATCGCCGAGGTCCGACCCATCTGGTACGACGACGATCTTCAATCGACGCTGTCGACCCTACGGTCGCCATGCGTCCTGGCCGCGCTGAGGAACGGAACGCCCGGACTCCCGGTGGATCGTTCGGGTCTGCTCCCCATGGTCCACGACCGCTGGTCGTTCGTTCTCAACGGCTTCGTGCCCGACTTCCGCTCTGCGCACATGCGCGCGCTCCGTCGGCGGCTGCCCGACGAGCTGTACGGCTCCCTACGAGGATCGTCGGATTCGGAGACGCTCTTCCTCCTGGCGTTGGCGGTCCTCGAAGAGGGCGCGTCGCTGGTGGACGCCCTCCGCCATGTCGTGGGGGCGGTGCGAGAGCAGGTCGGTTCGGCCGAGGCGCAGCTCACCATGGTGCTCTCGGACGGACAGTCTGTGGCGGCCGTGCGCACCAGCACCGTGGTGGTGTCCAACTCCCTCTACCTGGCGCACCGCCCGCCCGTGGCGCCTGCCGGCGTCGTCCTCGCATCCGAAGCCATCGACGGTGACGCATCGTGGTCGGTGGTGGAAGGTCACAGCTGGGTTCACGTGAGCGCCGAGGGCGACGTCACGACCGAGCCGCTCTAGGTCCAGGCGTCAGCCTACGCCACCACCTCCTACGTCCGCGGCCGTTCGAAGACGACGACGCCGTCGACGAACGTCATCATCACCCGGATGTCCTTGAGCTCCGAAGGGTCCACAGCGAACGGGTCCCGGTCCAACACGGCGATGTCGGCGAGGAAGCCCTCGGCGAGCTTCCCCTTGTACTCCTCCTCTCCGGCGGCGTAAGCGTTGTTCACCGTGTAGGCACGGAGCGCGGTCTCGACGTCGATGCGCTCCTCCGGGAACCACCCTCCTTCGGGCGTGCCGTCGAGGGTCTCGCGGGTGACCGCGGCATAGATGCCGTGGAGGGGGTTGGACGTGTACCAGGCCGCGTTGGTGCCGGGCCAGTCGCTCCCGAACGAGAGCATGACCCCCGCGTCGTGGAGCGTCCGGAACGCGTAGGCCCACCGGCCGCGCTCCCCGATGCGTTCTTCCATCCAGCGCATGTCGTCGATGGTGTGATACGGCTGCATCTCGGCGATGATGCCCATCTCGGCCTGGCGCCGGGCCGTTTCGGGTCCGCGGATGACCTGATTGTGGATGATGGCGAACCGCCTCCCTTCCCTGGGACCATTGACCTCCTCGACGTACTCGTAGATGTCCAGGATCTGGTCGATGGCCTCGTCGCCGATGGCGTGGACACGCGGGTTGTACCCCGCCGAATCCGCGCCCAACACCAGCGCCCGCATGTTGCCCTCGGGCATGAACCCCGAGCCGTCATCGGTGACGTATCCCGTGTTGCGGGCATCCCGCCAGTCTCCCCGAACGCCCGTGGTGAGGTAGGGCTCGTAGAAGCGCGCCGACGACCCGCCCATGATCCCGTCCACGAAGCCCTTGAGGCCCTGGTACCGGACCCAGCGATCGCCGAACCCCTCTACGATCCCGGCGTCCCGCATCTCGTCCCAGGTGTCCAGGACCAGGCGCATGTTCACGCGCGACGTGAGCTCGCCGTCACGACGCAGGAGATGGAAGACCTCCACCTGCTCGGGAGGCGTGATGTCGAAGAAGGTGGTGACCCCGTGCTCGGCAAGACGGGCGAGAGCGATCCGGGCCTCGGCCAGCTTCTGCTCCATGGTCTTCGCCGGGATCGCGCCTCGAATGCGGCCAGCGACCTCCCCGGTCACGCGACCGGTGGGGGCTCCGCCTTCACACTCCACGCCCTCGTCGGCGCACGAGACTCCCGCCGCTTCGAGGGCTGCCCCGTTGGCCAGGTACTGGCTGCGATCCCAGTTCCACAGGATGGCCGGATTTCGTGGTGAAACCGCATCGATGAGCGACCGATCCGGGCGGAACGCCTCGGCGGGCCCGCCCTCGTCCTCTCTCCCCGTGGAGCTCATGGCCCACTGCTCGTAGGCGCCCCACATGCCGCCCGTCATCCACGCGCCGTCGGGAAGGCGCTCGGCAGCGTCCCCCACCGCCTCCGTGAGGCCGGCGGCGTCGGAAACCTCCAGGAGGTTGACCCCCAGGAGCAGTTCACCGGCCCGGTTGAAGTGAGTGTGGTTGTCGATGAAGCCCGGCGTGACGAAGCGCCCCTCCAAGTCGACGACGCGCGTCTCGTCTCCACGATGCGCCATGACCTCGACGTCCATACCCACGGCGACGATCTCGTTGCCGCGGACGGCGAGGGCCTGCGCGTACGGAGCGCCGTCCACGCCCGTCCACAGCCGCCCGGAGTGGAGAATGACGTCGGCCGGCTCGGCCTGGGCCTGGGCCGAGGCCATCGCGGGCGCCGCGAGCATGAGGGCCGCGAGGGCGAAGACGAAGGGCGCGACGGTGATGGAATCCGACACGAGGCCAGTCCGGACCGATGCTCGACGCACGACGGACCAGGATGGAGGGCGATGACGGGGCATGGCGAGATGCGGTCGAAGGAGTGCCAGGGGAATCAGGACACTACGGGGGGCTCGCGCTCGGGAGCAAGACGGCGTATGCGTGTATTGGGAAGGAGACAGGAGTGTCCCAGCGCCTCCCCTCGAGGGGCGCGATTCGTGGATTGGAGGAAGGAATGAGAGCAAAGGCCGTCGCTTCCATCGCCGTCTTGACCGTACTCGCCGGCGCTGCGCTGGTGGTGGGTGCCGACCTCGTGGCGGGGCCTGGCGACTCCACTGGTCCGGCTCCGAACGCGGCCGCCGAGGAACGGGTGGACGCGTGGATCGAAGCCCTCGGCGGGCTGGAGGCCTACTGGCCCCTCAAGAGCGCGCGCTACACGCTCACCACGGAGATTTGGGATCCCGACAGTGGTCGTCTACGTCGCACCCGACCCCGCTACGTGACCATCTCCACCACGGAGCACGGACAGGCCGCCCGCATCGAGCGGTGGGAAGGCAACGACTTCATCGCCCACGGCACCGACGGTCAAACGGTGTGGGCCCAGATGAACGGCGAGCCGCTGGGACCCGGGGACAAGGACTTCGATGAGGTGCCCTACGTCACCGGAGACG
>CALJKZ010000012.1 GCA_937983085.1 uncultured Gemmatimonadales bacterium | reverse complement strand
CTCCTGGCCTTTCGGGCCGCGCCGGTGACCACATGCCGTCCTGTGAGGCTCATCCCCGTGGTCGCGCCGACGCGCTTATTGAGAATCACCTGCCCCAGGTGAGGACATGGCGACATGGACGACTACTTCAAATCTGCTTAGGATGGCTGATGCAATCGATATGCACGTGCGGAGGTCTTTTGCATCATGCGAATCTGGGACGGCGAGCGGTTGCGGGATGTGATGGAGACCGTGAAGGAGATCAGCGGCGGTACGGACCGGAAAGCCGCCCGTGCGCTGGGGATAACGCAATCGACCTTCACCCGACTCCGCACCGACACGGACCGGCGCTTCATTCAGGCCAAGACGTTTCGGAAGATCAGGCGCGGCCTCCGGGACCTGGAGCCAGCGCCCGAGGTCGTAGACGAGGCCAGGGCCAAGGGCAACGAGCCGCTGCCGTTTGGGCTCCTTGGACTCCTCGCGTCGAGCGTGATCCAAGGAGAGGGGGAGCTGGCCCTCCGGGAGTTCCAGAGCTGGATGGGACGGGAGCGGAGGAGGCTGGAATCGATCGGGGCAGCGGCGGTATTCCGTGAGCTGTACGATCAGCCGCGCTATCAGCAGCACTTCGATCGCCTGCTGCGTAGATGCGCGAGGCCGATTCTCCCCGAATCAGACGATCATCGCTCCTGGATTGCGCTCTATCGGATGGTCGAGCCGTTGGCCATGGCGAGTCAGACCGGCGGAGTCGAGTATGGTTGGCGTGAACTGGAGGGGAAGGAACAAGAGGGGCTGCACTTCTACCTCAAGGCGGCAGAGCAGTGTCAGAGGGCGCTGCTCGGTCGCGAGTCAGCCCTTCAACGAGCCGGGCATGAGCAGTTCCGCGCTTCGGAGGAGTACAAGGCTTGGTTGGCTGGGTTTGATGAACCCGACGCCGAGGAGGGTCGCGAACCGCCCGGCTTCTGGGACGATATCCCGTAGGGATTTTTGGGTCAGCGTCCGTGGCCTCACGCGGGTTCGCCAAGGGCCTCTCGGCAAGGGGGCGGGGCCACCGCCTCGACGGACGGGTGGCCTCGATGCTTCCAAGAGAGGCAGGGCCTCGGCCAGCTCAGGCAACTGGTGCGGGCAAGGAGTTCCCCGCGTGTCGCCCCGGTTGGGTGTGCCCTTAAGGGCACCCACCGGGCGACGGGGGCCACCCTCAGCGAACGATGGCCGGTTTCTGCTAATGCTACTCCCCGTACCGCCATGGAATCGCTCAGCACCCGGACGTGAACCACGGGCGGAGGGCGTTGGATGTGCTCCCGGTGGGCCGTTTCCATATCATGCCCCGACTGGGTGTGCCGATCGGCTCCTGCTCAGACTCCCTCTCAGTTTGATTCACCGCCGGAGCAGTTAGATGACGTCGCTCGCGAAAGCGCTTCAGCGCCTTCCGGCGCTCGGGGACGACATGCATCTGCGCATGCAGGCGACGAACTTGGGCCTTGTGGACGAGGTTCTTCGGCAAGGAGAGACGGACCTGCTCCGTGCGTACATGGAGTCTGAGAAGACGCCGATGCCTGAGGCGGTCTTCATGTCGGCTCAGAGCCAGCTGTGGATCTTCGGACTGTATGAGCTGCTTCGCACCTGGCGTCAGCGAGCAGCGGAGTTGAGGACGTTTGTCGCCAAGCTGCAGGCCGTTCCCGTGGAAGCCGGCGATGCATGGCTGGAGGAGCAACGAGCCAAGTTCTCCACCAAGTCGGCGTATCAGTCCGAGTTCGATGGATTACTCTGGGCTCCCTTTGCCGCCGCTGCCGAGGACCCCGAGACGGTTGAGCAGGTTCGCGTCGCTGTCGATTCCTCGGAGATCCTGTTTCGGAGGATCGAGGCGCTTAGAGTCCACCTCGCTAAGCACGAGATGCCCAGGCAGCATGGATCGCGAGCCGCTGCGCCCGGCTACGGTCGGATCGACATGTTGACTGGGTCCATCTATTGGGAGGTTAGTCTGGCTCAGTTGGAGGTTGACGTCGTGTCACGGCAGGGCCTCTCTGACGAGTGCCTCCGGCTCGGCGAAGCCAGGTAGCGATTACTTCTTTCGCCGCCGGTCCAGGACATGGTGAGGGAGATTCCGAGGTACTCGTATGCCCTTCGCCAAGCTCTACTCACTTTGGACGACGGAACCGAGTATCCGGGTGTCCACATCGCCTGGGCGAAGGAGATCGTTGGGATCGACGGACTGGAGGAACAACCCTTCGATGCAGGCAGCTTCGTGGCCGCGAGACCGGACCCTGAGGCTCCGACGGAGGAAGAGCTGGTCCCACCGGCAGATTTCTGACGATCACGCGCCCGCGCCCGCCCGCCCCGAGGTCGTGACAGCCCTCGCGCGCATGAGACACTCTGCATACTCACACGCGCGGTCCGCATAGGTACTCGCTTGCTTCGATCCACTCCAGCGTGAATAACCATGAAAACGGCTCAGTAGA
>CALJKZ010000011.1 GCA_937983085.1 uncultured Gemmatimonadales bacterium | reverse complement strand
TCGCCCCGAGCAACCTGGAGCGCCTCCTGCAGTACGCGGCATGGAAGACGGGCGCGGCGAAGTCGTCCACCGCCCACCCCTCTGCGAGCTTCCTCGCGGTCAGGCGGGCGCTATCAAGGAGCCAGTCGAACCCCTCCTCCCACTGGCTACGGATGCGTCGTTGGAACCAGAGCGCGAGCCGCCGTTGGTCAATCTGCACGGGGTTAGATCATGTTGGCGGTGCCAGAACGGTGTCGTCTACTCGGTGCCCCAGCCTGGTCCGCCGAGTATCTCGTTCCGCGCTCCGCCACCAACGGGCCACGCGTCCGACGTTGGCTGCGTCCGCGCCGCCCCGTCCGTCGGGAACGCGCCCGGTGGGGACGGCGAGTGCCCGCAACTCTGAAACGGCATCGAGTTCCGACACGAGCGCTCCTTGAGTGCGCTGGCGGTCTGTCCATCGAGAACGGTCGTTCTCTGGGTCCGTGTACTCGCAGACGATCCAAGTCATGCTAGGCATCGTAGCAGTGTCATCCTGTACCCACCATCTGGCCCGTAGAGGGGGCTGCGGCTACGGCTCGCGGCGGAGGGCTACGGTAACATGTGGTCGACAGGGATGCTGTGAGTGTAGTGCTGGCAACGCTTCTAAGGCGCACGGCTGACTAATAATCAGCTTGTATACGGTGTGAGTCGGAGGTAGCATGGGATGGTTGGCATGTACAGCTCACGCGAGGAGGCAAGCTGCGATGGCCAGTATCCGGAAAGTCAGCCTTGAGAACGGATCGACCCGCTGGCGGATGCGGGTTTTCATGGGGCAGGACCCGACGACCGGGAGGAAGCGGGTCGTCACGAAGACATTCCACCGGAAGACCGACGCGGAGCGCGAGGCGCGTCGCCTTGAAGGCTTCCGAGACCAGGGGAGGCGGACTCCCCCGTCTCGCGAGCCGCTGACGAAGTACCTGCAATCCTGGCTCGTCAACACGAAACAGGGGCGAGTCCGCGACCGGACGTTTCGGGACTACCGCTCGCTGCTTCGCCGACACGTCTTCGAGCCGTCAGACGGCACACCGCCCATCGGTTCGATCCGAATGGACCAGCTCACTCCTCGGGCGTTCGAGGAGCTGTACACGTGGCTGTGGCGCGAGCAAGGTCTCTCCCCTCGGACGCTCCAGTACCTGCACTCCGTGATCCGCCAGGCTCTAACTCACGCGGTCAACACCGGGGCCCTCGGTCGCAATCCGACCGACGGTGTGAAGCCGCCGAGGCAGCCCGCCCACGGGAAGAAGCGCGAGAAGGCCATGCGCGCGATGTCGAAGGAAGAGGCGGACCGCTTCCTAGAAGCGGCCTTCAAGGACGAGCGACACACGGCCCTTTGGGTCGTGCTTCTCATGGGAGGGCTACGTCCCGGCGAGGCGTTCGGTCTTCGGTGGGAGGATGTCGACTTCGGCGAGGGCCGGTTGCACGTCAGGCGCTCGCTGACTCGCCGGGGCGTCGCCAAGCGGTGCTCCTGCGGTCACGACCGTGAGTACCACTCCGATAACGGCAACGGTGCGTGCGCGACATGCAACGAGGGTGAGGCTTTCCAGAAGGTCCGAGGCTGGCGTCTGGACGACCCGAAGACCCCGAGGGCTCGCCGCGTAGTGGTGCTGCCCGAGCTGGCCGTGGACGCCCTCCGAGCCCTACGGGTTCGGCAGGCCAAGGAGCGGCTCGAACTCGGCTCCGAGTACGTGGACCGCGACTTCGTCTTCACGTCTTCGTTTGGCTCGCCCCTCGATCCGTCCAACACGCACCGGATGTTCAAGAAGGTGCTTGAGACCGCCGAGCTTGGTCGGTGGGAAGGGGAAGGGAGGGAGCGTCGCTTCTTCGCTGGATTCCGTCTCTACGATCTCCGCCACACGTGTGCCACTCTCCTCCTGCGAGCGGGGGAGAACGCCAAGGTTGTGAGCGAGCGCCTAGGGCACGCATCTGTAACGCTCACCCTGGACACCTACTCGCACGTCCTTCCCGATATGCAGGAGGGCTCGGCGACCAAGTTGCAGGAGATGTTTGGCTAGCCTCCGCACCTCACGCGACCCTACCCAACCGTAGCGCGTTCGCCGTGACCAAGAGCGACACACCGAGGTCACCAATGAGGACCGCCGCGACCCGCGAGCCGAAGCCGCGGGGGACCCCGATGGCGCGGCGGGCCTGCACGCCGACCCCGGTGGCGATGCTCTGGCGCATGGCCGCCCGCGCGCGCCGAGACAGCCGAACCAGGAAGGGAAGGCGCTCGAGGTCGTCCCCCATCAGCGCCACGTCGGCCGTCTCGAGCGCAGCGTCACTCCCCGCCGCGCCCATGGTGATCCCCACGGTGGCTGCAGCCAGCGCGGGGCCGTCGTTTACGCCGTCGCCGATCATCACCACTGCGCCATGCTCAGCCTCCAGTCGTCGGAGAAGGGCGAGTTTCTCGTCGGGCATGAGGGCGGAGTGAATCTCGTCGATGCCGACACACGCTCCAATCGCCTCGGCCGTCGGGCGGTCATCGCCGGTGAGCATCACGATCCGCTCGATACCCATCCCCCGGAGTCGGTCGACGGATGACGCGGCTTCCTTCCTCGGTTGATCGGCGAGAGCGATCCATCCGAGCAGCACATCCCCACGGCTGACGCCGACGACGGTGTGGCCGGCTTCGCCCAGACCGGACGGCGGGACGTTGTCCGCGAAGAGCGATGTCCTCCCGACGACACATTCCTCCCCATCGACTCTGGCACGTGCGCCGCGGCCCGGGAGTGCTTCGAAGTCCTCGACCGCGGACGTGGGGATCGTGAGCGATCGCCGGCGAGCCTCCTCTACGATCGCCCGCGCAAGCGGGTGCTCAGAGCGGGATTCGATCGCCGCGGCCAGCTCCAACGCGCCGTCCTCCTCCCCGGAAACCGGCAGCACCCGACGGACGACCGGGTGACCGACGGTGAGGGTGCCGGTCTTGTCGAACGCGAACGCCTTGATGGATCCGAGCGCCTCGAGGTGAACCCCGCCCTTGATCACGACGCCACGCCGAGCAGCCGCGGTCAGACCGCTGACTACGGCGACCGGCGTCGAGATGACGAGGGCGCATGGACACGCG
>CALJKZ010000010.1 GCA_937983085.1 uncultured Gemmatimonadales bacterium | reverse complement strand
AGGCTCCGGGGACACCGACACCCCCCCCCTCCCCGCCCGGTACCCCGGCGCCAAGGCCGACCTCCGTCCGATCCATCTGGCCGTCATGAAGGCCGTCGAGGCATTCGGACCCTACGAAGCTGCGCCGAAAAAGGCGTACATGAGCCTGCGGCGAAAGAAGCAGTTCGCGATGGTGGGCCCGGCGACGAAGTCGCAGATCGAGATCGGATTGAACGCGAAGCAGCTCGAGGGGTCTGAACGGTTGAAGGAGCAGAAGCCGGGCGGCATGTGCCAGTACAAGGTGCGCCTCAGCCATCCAAGCGAAGTCGATGCCGAGCTCATCGACTGGTTGCGGGCAGCCTATGACGCTGCCGGCTGACGCTCCGCGGTGCCACACGACCTGAACTCGATCAAGGCTTCGACCATGACCCACGACGGCTCAAAAGCCGGCGACATCCTCCGCTACTCCTTCCTCCGCGTCTTCGCCAACGACGCCACCATCGACCAGGAAGAACTCGATTTCATGCAACGCCTGGCTCTGGAAGACGGAGAGGTGGACGAGGCCGAGCGTAGGGTGCTGGCCAGGATCTTCAGCCGGGTCACCGAAGACACGGTCGAGCCTGAGGTCTGGGCGGACATCGCGGCATTCAAGAAACGCCACGACATCCGCTGACGGTTGCTCGCAACCGTGGACCTCCTCGCTCTCGACCCCTCGGGCACGAGATGCAGACGCACCCTCTGGATGGCGGGTCGGTAGGAGGTTTCCCGTTCTACAGGGACAGAGGTGGCTCATCGGAGCCATCAGAGCAACTGATCCTGCAGGGGGAGCGACATCATGCGCCGTTTTCCGGTCGAAGCCATCACCTTCTCGCTGTTCGTCGCTGCGCTGGCGGGCTGCGGAGTCACCGACCCTGGACAGCCTGACGTCGCCGGCGTCTCCGTCCAGGCCGCGACCAACAGCATCGGCATCGGCGCGTCGCTGCAGCTCTCGGCGATGGTCACCCCCTCGGGGGCGAACAGCGCGGTCACCTGGTCGAGCAGCGACGATACCCGGGTTGCCGTAAGCTCCACGGGACTGGCATCGGCTGCCGTCCTCCCCATTACGTCGACGACCGTGACGATCACCGCGACCAGCGTCGAGGACCCGACCATCAGTGGAAGCCTCGAACTCACCATCGTTTGCGGACCGCTTGCGTCCTCCGCCGTGTCGAACGGAGGCACGCTACCCGCGGATACCTGCTACTCGGTCGAGACGGCGCTTTCGGTCACCGGTGGCACGTTGGTCATCGAACCGGGCGTCGAGATCAGCTTCGGCACGGCAGGCTCCTTGTCCATCGGGAGCGGAGGCCGGCTCAACGCCGTCGGGACCGCTGGCAACGGCATCGTCTTCACCAGCATCGACCCCGTAGGGAGTTGGCGCGGAATCCGGTTCGACGACAGCCAGAGCGCCGACAACGTTCTCCACTACGTGACCATTGAGAACGCGGGCTCGAGCGGATGGAGCGGCGCCAGCTACTCGGCGTCCGCGCTACTCCTCGAGGGCACCAGCGTCGTCGACATCCAGAACAGCACGATCCGGGGGAGTGCCAGTCGCGGCATCACGCTCTATGAGAACGCGGCAATGACCTTCCTCGGCAACACGCTCGAGGACAACGCCGTCCCTGCATGGCTGCACCCCAACACCGTCCACTACCTGGACACGAACTCGACCTACGTGGGCAACTCCGACGATGTGGTCCGAGTGGGCTTCGGCAACGCCGACCGGGTATCCACCACCCAGACGTGGCCAGCGGTGGGCGTCCCCCTCGAATTGCAGGACCGGATGTTCATCGAAGCCCACCTGACCCTGGATCCCGGTGTCCACCTCGAAGCCCTGACCGGCGTAGGACTCATCGTGCGGAACCAGGGCGCCATCACGGCCCAGGGGACTGCAAACGACTCCATTGTCTTCAGCAGCTCAGAGGACCTCCGAGGGGCCTGGAAGGGCCTTCAGATCCAGACACAGTCCTCGAGCAACGTCTTCTCCCACGTCATCTTCGAGAACGGGGGTTCGGACCCCTGGACGGGTGGATCGGAGTCCCGCGCCATGGTCTACCTGGACGCCGCGAGCTCGGCGGTCTTCGAGAACACCACCTTTCGTGGCAGCGCTCAGTACGCCTTGTGGGTTCTGGCCGGCAGTGACATCACCGGCTTCGATGCCAACACATTCAGCGACAATGCCCGTACGATGATCGTCCACCCGGACCGCGTCGGGGCCATCGCCGGAAACACCCAGTTCCTGGCGAACGACGAGCAGTTCGTACGGGTGACCTTCGGCAACAATGACGCGGTGCAGGCGACTCAGACGTGGGATGCGCTGGCCGTCCCGTATCGAGTCATGGACCGCACCTTCGTTCGTGCTCCGCTGACGATCGAGGCTGGCGCCGTCCTGGAGTTCGCGCAGAACGCCCACCTGATCCTGCGCGACTCGGGTACGCTGACGGCCGTCGGCACTGCGGTCGACCGCATCACCTTCCGGGGCGCCGACAACCTCTCGGCCTACTGGAAAGGCATCGAGTTCGCCACGCTCTCGGCCATGAACCGGATCGAGTACGCAGACCTGAGCAACGCTGGCTCGGCCGATTGGTTCGGAGGATCCAACAACGTCGGTACCCTGTACGTCACCGCCGACGGATCGGCTGCCCTGGACAACGTCACGTTCGCCAGCACGGGGGGGTACGCCGCGGTCATCGCGTGGGCGGGAGTCCTCACATGCACGAACACCGACGACGGCGGTTTACAGTATTACGCGTACGAGC
>CALJKZ010000009.1 GCA_937983085.1 uncultured Gemmatimonadales bacterium | reverse complement strand
CTTCCCATCCCCACGGTGGCCGCCATACACGGGGTCTGCGTGGGCGGAGGTGTGGAGATGTCGCTCGCCTGCGATTACCGCGTCCTCTCGGACTCGCCGAAGACGAAGATGGGTCTGCCGGAGGTCCAGCTCGGCATCTTGCCGGCGTGGGGTGGCACGACTCGCCTACCACGACTCATCAGCCTCCAGGCAGCGCTGGACATGCTCCTCACCGGCCGCAACGTCGACGCCCGCAAGGCGAAGCGGATCGGCCTCGCCTCCGACGTGGTGCCCGCTGACCTCTTCAAGGCCAAGGTGCGGGACTTCGCCCTGGCCGTCGTGGCCGACCCGGCGACGGGGGAAGCGCGCAAACCCGGAATCACGACTCGCCTCCGCGAGGTGACCCCGCCAGGACGCGCCCTGATACTGCGGATGGCCCGCAAAAACGTCCTGGCGAAGACGGGTGGGCACTACCCCGCCCCACTCCGGATCCTCGAGGTGCTGTCGGCGACCTTGGGCAAGAGCGTCGAAGAGGGCCTCTCGGCCGAAGCCGATGCCGCCGCCGAACTCCTCGTCTCTCCCGTCTGCAAGAACCTCGTCCATGTCTTTCACATGCGCGAGGCGGCCCGAAAAGGGAACGGCCTGCCGGACGGCGCTCACGCCGAGGCACGATCCGTGGACATGATCGGCGTCCTCGGCGCCGGCGTCATGGGCGGCGGCATCGGTCAGCTCGCCGCCTCCCGTGGCATTCGCGCCTACATGAAAGACATTCAGCACGAGGCCGTCACCGGCGGTCTACGCCACGCCCAGGAGTTGGTGGACAAAGCACTGTCCAGGCGAAGGCTCACGAAGCTGGAGGCGGCCCGTCAAATGGAGCTCATCTCAGGAGGGCTCGACTATCACGGGCTGTCCGCGGCCGACGTCGTCGTCGAGGCCATTGTCGAGAAGATGGCCGTGAAGAAGGCCGTGCTCGCCGAGACCGAAGACCACGTCTCGGCCGAGTGTATCATCGCGACCAACACCTCGTCACTCTCCGTCGACGAGATGGCCACCGCCATGCGTCACCCGGAGCGCTTCTGCGGGATGCACTTCTTCAACCCCGTCCACCGCATGCCCCTGGTGGAGGTCGTCCGAGGTCGGGAATCTTCCGATGTGGCGGTGGCCACGATCTACCAGTTGGCCCTGACCTTGGGGAAGGTGCCCGTCGTCACCGCCGATGGCCCCGGCTTCCTCGTGAACCGAATTTTGGGGCCCTACCTGAATGAAGCCGGCTTCCTCCTCGCCGACGGGTACTCCGTGCAAGCCATCGACAGGGTGGCCACGGACTTCGGGATGCCCATGGGTCCCCTCCGTCTCGTGGATGAGGTCGGCATCGACGTCTCGGCCCACGCGGGTGAAGCCCTCCATCAGGCTCTCGGCGAGCGACTCGCTCCCTCTCCTGTGCTCGTGGAACTGGGCAAGACCGACCGTCTTGGAAAGAAGGGAGGACTGGGGTTCTATCGATACGAGAAGGGTGAGGACAAGGGTGTCGACGAGAACGTGTACGCCCACCTGCCCAGCGTGTCTGGTCGCAAGAGTCCCGACGAGCTCACCGACGACGACCGCTCGCTCATTCGCCGTCGCCTCCTTCTGGCGATGGTGAACGAGGCGACGAGGATTCTGGACGACGGCATCGTCGCGTCGGCCCAGGAGGTCGACCTGGCGATGATCATGGGCACCGGCTTCCCGCCGTTTCGGGGTGGCCTCCTTCGTTTCGCCGACACACTCCACCCTCGGGGCGTCCTGGCTCGACTGGAAGAGATGCAGAGGGAGCACGGCGCCCGATACGCGCCGGCTCCGGCCCTGGTCCGCATCGCCGAACGCGACCAGACCTTCTACGAGGCCTTCCCCGGTTCCATGGCGGCGGCCCTCGCGTGACCACCGCACCACGATCCAGGGTGGTCGGCGTCGTGCCCGCCGCCGGAGCGTCCCGGCGCATGGGTCGCCCTAAGGGGCTTCTGGAGCTGGGTGGGCGGACCTTCGCCCAACGGACCATGGGGGCTCTTCGTGGCGGAGGGTGCGAGGAGGTCCTCTTCGTGGTGGACGAAAGCGACCACGCCCTGGCCGCGCACGTAGCCGGAGAGAAGGCGGTGGTCCTCACCAACCCGGCGCCAGGTGAAGGTCCCATCACCTCCCTGCGGATGGCCCTGCGGATGCTGTCGGACGACATCGACGCCGTCGTGTATCTGCCTCTCGACCACGCTCTGGTCGAGGCACGCCACGTGGAGCGTCTCATCGACGAGGCCGTTGGCGGCGACGCACCTCTCGCCCTCCCCGTGCATGAGGGGAAACGGAGACACCCTGCGTTCTTTTCGCGCCGGCTCTTCGCCGAACTCGTCGATCCTGCGCTGGAGGGAGGGGCCCGCACCGTCGTCCACCGCCATCTGGCCGAAGCACGCCTCTTCGAGGCCGACGCGGCAGTGGTGGCGGACATCGACACCCCGGAAGCGTACGAGGAGGCCCTAGCGCAGTTCAAAGCCGTCTCCACGGGGAGCGCCACGTCATGACGCCCCCCAGCAGCGCCAGGAGCGAAACCCTATGACGGCCCGAATCGACGCCGCCGACGCCGCACGAGCCATGCTGGCCGCCGCCGAAGAGGGGAAGACGGCCGCCGCGATTACCGTCGTGGGCGGCGACGCGACAGCCGAGCTCCTCGGCCTCCGACTCGTCCGGGTTCGTAGCGGCACCAACGCCCGGGAAGGTGGTGGCGACGAAGACGACGGAGGCACCGGAGTGTTGGGATCGCTCGGCGACCCCGCCCTCGAGGCCGCCGCGACCGCTCTGATGGACGGCGCAATCGCCGACCCCCGGGCTCGGGTCGGCCTGCGGGTGCTCCAACCCGCAGGCGTCAGCGACATCAGCGTCGAGGTTTACCTGGAGATCCGCCGACCCGTCCGGGAGCTGCTGGTGGTGGGCGCCGGCCACATCGCCCAGCCCATGGCCCACATCGGCGTGCTTCTGGGCTACCGTGTGACGGTTCTCGACGATCGGCCGGACTTCGCCACCCGGGAGCGCTTTCCCGACGCACACCGACTGGTGCGTGCCGACTTTTCCGACCCTTTCGCCGACGTAGCCATCCACGAGCGCTCGCACCTCCTGCTGGTGACGCGGGGTCACAAATACGATTACGAGTGCCTCATCCGGGCGCTTCGGATGGATCCGGCCCCGGCGTACATCGGAATGATCGGCAGCCGGCGGAGGGTCAGAGCGACCTACGTTCAGCTCATCAACGAGGGCGTGCCCGACCATCTCATCGAGCGGATCCACGCTCCCGTGGGCCTCGACATTGGAGCCGAGACGCCCGAGGAGATCGCCGTCGCCGTCGCGGCCGAACTCGTGCTGCTGGACCGGGGCGGCAGCGGGCGGCCGTTGAAGGACGTGGAGCGCGTGGCGGAGCGATTCTTCGGACGCTCCCGGGGTGAGCACCAACACGAGGAACAGGAAGCATGACCCACGAAGACGACCGCGCCCTCACCGTGGCGCTGGTGGCGGCCCGCGCCGCCGGACGGCCCTGCGCGCTGGCAACCATCGTTTCGACCAGGGGTTCGACACCGAGGAAAGTGGGGGCCCGCATGATCGTCGATCCCGACCAGGGTCTGGTCGGCACGGTGGGAGGAGGA
>CALJKZ010000008.1 GCA_937983085.1 uncultured Gemmatimonadales bacterium | reverse complement strand
GGGCGGCGGCTGTCCGGAAGCGGGCCGAGGGCCCAGTGCCCGACCTCCTGTCGCCCCACGACTGGTCGCTGGCCGACCGGCAGGTGGGCGTCTCGGGGTACGGGATCACGGCGTACGCTCATCTCAAGGACCTGGTGGTGGCCGGCCCCACCGACGTGAAGGGCGTTTCGGAGACCCCGACCCGTCGCCTCATCTTCTCCTGCCGTCCCACGACGCCGGAAGAGGAGCGGCCCTGCGCTCGGGAGATCATCGACCGGCTCGGACCCCAGGCCTTCCGGCGCCCTCTGGAAGACGCCGATCGTGAGGCGCTCCTGCGCTTCTACGACCTGGGCAAGGACGAGGGAGGGTTCGAGGTCGGTGTGCGTACCGCCGTGGAGGCCATGCTCGCCAGTCCGGACTTCATCTTCCGCATGGAAGAGGCTCCCGGCGACGTCCGGGTGGGGGAGAACTACCGGATCAGCGACGTCGATCTGGCGGCTCGCCTTTCGTACTTCCTGTGGGGCCTGCCGCCGGACGACCAGCTCCTCGAGCTGGCCGCGGAGGGTGAGCTCTCCGACGACGGCGCCCTCCGCGAGCAGGTGGAGCGCATGCTCGACGATCCGCGCTCCGAGGCCCTGGCCACGCGCTTCGCCGCCCAGTGGCTCCGCCTCGACGACCTGGACAAGGTCCACCCCGACCGGCTCCTATTCCCGGACTACCACCAGCGGCTCGCCGACGATCTTCGTCGTGAGACGGAGCTCTTCTTCGCGAGTCTGGTGCAGGACGATGCCAGCATCTTCGACCTGTTCACCGCCGACTACTCGTACATGAACGAGCGGGTGGCGAGCCACTACGGGATCGACGACGTGCTGGGCGAGGAGTTCCGGCGGGTGGAGTACCTCGATGAGCGCAGGCGGGGCATCCTGGCCCACGCCAGCGTCCTGACCCTTACGTCCCACGCCGGGCGTACGTCGCCGGTTCTGCGGGGCAAATGGGTCATGGAGGTTCTCATGGGAACGCCGCCTCCGCCGCCTCCGCCGGGCGTGCCCACGCTGGAGGAGACGGAGGAGGCCACCGACGGCCGCCTGCTCACCACCCGCGAGCGGATGGAGCAGCACCGGGCCAACCCGACCTGCAATTCGTGCCACCGGTTCATCGATCCCATCGGCTTGGCCTTGGACAGCTACGACGTCACGGGGCGCTTCCGGATCCGTGAGAACGGTATGCCCCTCGACACCCAGGGCGAGCTGTACGACGGCACGCCGGTGACGAGTCCCGTGGAGCTGAACGCGGCGCTCCTCTCGCGGCCGATCCCGCTGGTGCGCACCTTCACGCAGAACCTGATGGCCTACGCCCTCGGGCGGCGGGTGGAGCCGTACGATCAGCCGACGGTGCGGGCCATCGTGCGGGAAGCGGAAAACAACGACTACCGGATCTCGTCGTTCGTCCTCGGAATCGTGGAGAGCGACGCCTTCCAGATGCAGCGAGCGGGAGCCACGGCCGTGGATGCGGCCGGAGCGCACTGACACGACGGACTACCGACCCACAGGGCGAGAACACCATGGAATTCATCACCGGTAAGCACCTCGAGCGGCGCACCTTCATCAAAGGCATGGGCGCCTCCCTCGCGCTTCCCTTCCTCGACGCCATGGTTCCGGCCGGGCGCCTGAGCGCGGCCGCGCGTGCGAACATCGAGGCGCCGAGGCTGGTGGCCATCGAGATGGTCCACGGGGCGGCCGGCTGCAACGACTGGGGCGCCACCCAGAATCTCTGGGCCCCGGGCGAGGTGGGACGTCACTTCGACCTCTCGCCCAGCGCGCTCCAGCCCCTCGATCCGTGGCGGGAGTACCTGACCATCGTCAGCAACACCGACGTACGCATGGCCGAGGCCTTCGAGGCGCCGGAGATCGGGGGTGACCACTTCCGCTCCAGCGCCGTCTTTCTGACCCAGCAGCACCCGAAGCAGACCGAGGGGTCCGATGTGTACGTCGGAACCTCCCTGGACCAGATCCACGCCCAGCGCTTCGGGCAGGACACGCCCATCCCCTCCATGCAGCTCTGCATCGAGAACATCAATCAGTCCGGGGGATGCGCCTACGGATACACCTGCGTCTACACCGACTCCATCTCGTGGGCGTCGCCCACCGAGCCCCTCCCGGTCATCCGCGACCCGCGGGTGGCCTTCGAGCAGCTGTTCGGGGCGGGGGGCAGCGCCGAGGAGCGCGCGCTCCGGCGTCGGACGTCGGCGTCCATCCTCGACTGGGTATCGGACCGGGTCTCGCAGCTCCAGCGCCAGCTCGGACCCAACGACCGCGAGCGTCTCGACCGCTACCTCCAGAACGTCCGCGAGCTCGAGCGTCGCATCCAGATGGTGGAAGCCCAGAACACCTCCGGTGAAGTCCGTGAGCTTCCCGAGGCTCCGGCCGGTGTGCCCGACTCCTTCGCGGAACACGTCCAGCTCATGTTCGACCTTCAGGCGCTGGCGTTCGCATCGGACACGACGCGCGTCTTCTCCTTCAAGATGGGTCGGGACTCGTCGGCGCGGGTCTTCCCCGAGAGCGGGTCCGACACGCCTTTCCACCCGGCATCCCACCACGGCGGTAGGGAGGATGCGATTCTCGACTTCCAGAAGATCAACAAGTACCACATCAGCATGCTGCCCTACTTCTTCGAGAAGCTGGCCAGCATCCAGGAAGGCGACACCCACCTGCTGGACAAGACGATGATCGTCTACGGTTCGCCCATGGGGGATCCCAACCTCCACAACCACCGTCGCTGCCCCCTCATCGTGGTGGGCGGCAAGACGTCCGGCCTCCAGGGGAACGTCCATCTGAAGGCTCCGGACGGCACCCCCATGGCCAACGCCATGCTGACCCTGCTCCACGGCCTTGGGCACACCGACATGGACAGCTTCGGCGACAGCACGGGTGACCTCCCCCTCTCCATGCCGGTCTCCGCCATGCCGGCTCAAGGTCTCTGAGGAGAGACGCCATGAAGCTCCGCACCCATCCGCTCCTCGCCGCCGCGGCCTCGCTCCTTCTCTGGGCCGCGATTCCCTCGGATGCGCCGGTGGCCGACGCCGCCATGCAGGAGGACGTGGCGCAGGTGCAGTCCCTCCTGCGCTCGGGGGCCGACGTGAATGCGGCTCAGGGTGACGGCATGACGGCGCTGCACTGGGCCGCAGAGCACGGCAGTGCCGAATTGACCGACATGCTCCTGTACGCCGGGGCACACGTAGGAGCCGTCACGCGGTTGGGTGACTATACGCCGCTGCACCTCGCCGCCCGCGGGGGGCATGCCGACGTGGCCGCCCGGCTTCTCGAAGCCGGGGCCGATCCCATGGCGCGGACGTCCACCGGGGGCGTGACGGCCCTCCACTTTGCTGCCCGCTCAGGCCGGGTGGAGCTCGTCGAGGCACTCCTCGATGCCGGCGTGTCGCCGGACGTCGCAGAGGAAGCCCGGGGGCAGACGCCGCTGATGTTTGCCGCGTCCGCCGGTCGCGTGTCCGTCATCGAGGCGCTCCTCGCCGCCGGAGCCGATCCGGCCGTCACCAGCACCGTCATCGACATTCCGGCCATGGCCGCCGCCGACCGGGCCGCCGGCCAGGTCCGCGACCAGGTTCTGGCGACCTTCCGGGGGGACCAGCCGCCGGGGACGTCGTGGCAGCCGACGCCGGCCGAGGTACAGGCCGCAGTGTCCGCGGCCAACGCCGCCCGAGAGCGCGTGGATCCCGACGGAGCGACGGCCGAACCATCCAGCGAGGACGACACGCCCGAGCCGGACCTCGGCGAAGTCTCGGGCACGTCGTCGAATCAGCGGGGGGAGGACAGCAACTCCTACGCGGACCTGGTCTACCGGCAGGGAGGGCTCACCGCGCTCCACTATGCCGTTCGCGAGGGTCGTACGCAGGCCGCATTCGCCCTCCTCGACGGGGGCGCGGACATCGACCAGCAGACGGACGGAGACCTCACCAGTCCCATGCTCATGGCGGTGGTGAACGGCCACTACGATCTGGCCCTGGACCTCCTCGACCGGGGAGCCGACCCCAACGTCGAGAGCCACGCCGGTCTGACGCCCCTCTACGCGGCCATCAACACGTACTGGGCGCCCAAGGCACGGTACCCGCAGCAGCAGGCGTACCGTCAGCAGGAGGCGACCCACCTGGACGTCATGGAGGCCATGCTGGAGGCGGGTGCCGACCCCAACGTGCGGTTGGACAAGCACCTCTGGTTCATGGAGTACACCTTCAGCCAGCTCGACGTCGACACACGGGGTGCGACGCCCTTCTGGCGTGCGGCCTACGCCCTGGACCTGCCGGCGATGCGTATGCTGGTGGCCCACGGCGCCGATCCCAACGTGCCCACCATGAAGGCGCCGGCGAGGCGCTTCCGGGGGGGCGGTAGCGCCGATCGTGAGGACCCGTCCGGTCTGCCCCCGGTGCCCGAGGGCGGTCCCGACGTGTATCCCATCCACGCTGCCACGGGGCATGCGTACGGCACGGGCTTCGCAGGCGTGTCCCACCGTCATGCCCCCGACGCGTGGCTTCCCGCGGTGAGGTACCTGGTGGAGGAGCTGGGCGCGGACGTGAACGCCCGCGACGCCAACGGCTTCGCGCCGCTCCATTGGGCTGCCAGCCGTGGGGACAACGAGGTGATCCACTACCTGGTGGAGAAGGGTGCCGACGCCACGGTGGTGGCCCGATCGGGACAGACCACGGCAGACATGGCCAACGGACCGGTTCAGCGCATCAGCCCGTTTCCGGAGACCATCGCGCTCCTCGAGAGCCTGGGCTCGAAGAACAACAACAACTGCGTGTCCTGCTGACGCTTCAGCGTGGCCTGAGGTACGACCGCCAGACCCGCTGACGCCTCAGCGCGTCAGCCGCTCCACCAGCGTGAGATGGTGTCCGATCTGGGCCAATCCCATCTCGTCCTCGGTGTGTCCGATACGCCGGTCGCCGTCACGGTCGAATCCGTACGCCATGGCCCGCACGGCGTCGGCGAGTCGCCGGACCAGGCGGTTGCCCGCCTGGGCTGATCCCGCCGACTGGATCTGACGGGCAAGGGCCACCACCTCGTCTACGCGTGCGGCGGTTCCGCGAGCCGCCATGGCTACCCGGGGAGCGTGGAACACCAACGCTCCCGGAATGCCCTCCACCCTCTGGGCGTTTTCGATTTGCGCCTCGATCTGCCGGGCCGCGCGCCGCACCCCGTAGCCCATGCCGGGACCCTGACTTCCCTGGCCGGGATCGACGGCGTGGATCACGTGGGCCATGTGGCGCTGCATGTTGCCGAGGTTGGTGGAGTCCCGGCCGGCGAAGGCGGCATGCTGCAGCGCGATCTGGGCTTCGGCTCGAGCCGCGTCCAGCAGGCCCATGCCACCGGGTGTGTCCGGAGCCGAGGCGAGGATGTACGCCAGGGCGTTGGCGGCGGTGGGAGGGAGGGGGCCGGCGTAGGGAAGCTGGACGGTGTCCCCGGCCATGGCCATGGAGTCCAGGAGCCGGCCAGCGAGACTGTCGGCGACGGCGAGGCTGTCGGTGAGGCTATCGGTGGGCTGGAGCGGAGGGATGGAGTCCACCACCTGCGCCTTCAGCGGAAAAGCAGCGGCGAACAGGAAAGCCCCAGCCAGGGCCGCGGTTCCCCTTCGTGAAGCGACGACCGTCACGAGCCCTCCAGCCCGGCGGCCCGCCTCAGCAAGCCGAGATGGGTGGACGACTGCGCCAAGCCACCCTCACCCTCCTGCCACCCGATGCGCCCGTCCCCGTCGGCGTCGATGCCCTCGACCATGGCGGTCAGAAGATCGGCCGCCTCACCGCGGAGTGCGGCGGCCACCGCGGCCTCCTCGGCTTCCAGGGTCTCTGCCACGAGTTTCAGCGCTGCCGTGCCGTGGGCCACAGCGTTGCGGGCGGAGCTCTCGATGTGTTCGGCGTGGGTTTCGATGGGCGGCGTGGCGCCGTCGGCACGGGCGGCGAGAGCGATGTAGTGGGCGGTCCGCTCGGCGCCCTTTATGGCCCCGTAGCCCAGTCCTGGTCCACCCTCCGTCTGGCTGGGATCCAGCGCGTGGAGGACGTGGCGTGCATGGCGCTGCATCGCTTCGAGGTCTTCGGGGGCGCGAAGGGCGAGGGCCGCGTGCTGGGCCGCGATCTCGGCTTCGGCCACCGCCGTAGCGAGAAGGCCTTGCCCGTCGGGCGTTCCCCGGAAGGCCACGGAGACGTGATGGACGTGGGTCAGGGCCGGGCTCCTGTCCGCCGATGTCGTGTCCTGCGCGTTCAACCCCGAGGCGAGGGCCGTGAAGCCGATGCCTGCGATGGCGAGGGTCAGGAGAGCGAGGAGTCGAAGCGGGGTCGCAAGCGTGATTCGTGCCATGTCCATGTGCGTCGAAGTCGTGTGGAGGACCCCGTGGCGTCGGTTCGGATCTCTGCCGAGACACACACCCGGGCTCTTCGACAAAGGTATCGGTCGGGGCCCGGCTATTCGAGGGGACGCCACCTCGGAATGGATCCCCCGATGACGGAGCCGATGAACGCGCCCCCGCCCATGAGAATGAGGGTCCATTGAACCTCGACGCCACTGGGAGCACACGGGCCCCGGCATGCCTGTGCGGTCCAGATGGTCTTCACCAGGAAGCCTGCAGCCAGGCCGACGAGGGCTCCTTTGCCACCGTGGCCTCCGTCGCGGACCCAGCCGATGGTGATCTCGTCGGGCGTGAATGCGACAGGCCCGGCCGGTCCCCCCGGATGCACGACGAGGGTGTCGCCGAATGAGCCCATGAAGCGCCCCTGGAGGCGGGCTCCATACACGGGCTGAAGTCGTACGATGTCTCCCCGCTCGACCCGCCAGTCGGGGATCCTGGAGGAGACCACGGTCGACGCCGACGCAGAGGCCGGGGATTGGGCGCTGAGGGGACACGGTGCCGCGAGCAAGACGCCGGCGAGAAGGGCGACGAGGCCCGACGTGGCGACGGCGGTGCCGAGGACGCCGGTGGCGAGACAGGTGGGCGGGCGAGCCATTTCGAGCTCCCGGCGGGAGTGGGTGAAGGGACACCCCAGTCTCGAAGGACGGCCGCCACCAGGCCCTACCGCAGTCGACGTATGCGCCATGTAACAACGAAAAGCCGGGGCCGGCGCAGCGCGCCGA
>CALJKZ010000007.1 GCA_937983085.1 uncultured Gemmatimonadales bacterium | reverse complement strand
CGTTCTTTCGCGAGCCCGCGATTGGGGACTTGAGCACCTCGAAGACATCGCCGCCGTGATTGGCTTGCTCGCGCCGTTGAACGGTTCACGCGGTTTCCGACCACAGGGTAGCTGCGTAGTCGCAGTCCACGATCAGCTTTCGGAGTCGGAAGTCGAGGTCTTCGAGCAACGGGGTGTTCTGCCCGAAGAAGCGCCTCGCCTCCTCCTTTCCCCGAAAGTCGGCACGGCCGAGAAAACGAATCCACACATCTTCGGACATCAGGTCGACCATCCCGTCGGAGTCGCCGGCGAAGTATGCGTCGTAGAGAGACTGAACGGTCTGCCTGGTCACTTCTTCACGGGATGTCATCGGCGTCATCGTACAATGCCGCGCCGCAGAATCTTATAATCTTCGTCAGTCGAGGAACCGGAGGATCATGGGAAGAAAGCAGAGTCTGAATGAAGCGGTGCGCGGTGTGGGTGTCACGCCCGCTACTCCTTTCGGCGATGATCTGACGGAGGTCGATTTCGCAGGTCTCGAGGGGAACCTGCAGTTCCTGGTCGTATCGGGTGTAGAGATGCTCTACCCAGCCGGCAACACAGGCGAGGTCATGTCGCTCTCGGCCGAAGAGTGGACGGGCGTCGTGGAGGTCGCCGTCGACGTCGCCGGCAAGGAGGCGTGCGTCGTGCCCGGGATCTCCCACGAGCTGCCGGTGGCCGTCGAGCTAGCACGGAGGGCCTCGGGTCTCGGGGCCGACGGGCTGCTCCTGATGCCCCGCACCCAGCCCTACATCTCCTCTAAGGGCTTGATCCACTACTGGCGCGCGATCCGGGACGTCACCGACCTGCCCGTCGTCCTCTATCTCCGTGGGCTCCCTGATCTGGACGACCTGGTCGAGGAGCTGGGTGACGACGACGTGGTCGCCTGCAAGTACGCGGACAAGGACATCTCCCGTTTCGCATCGGCGGTGTCCGCCGATGAGTCCGGCATCGCCTGGACATGCGGAATCGCCGAGCGATACGCCCCCTACTTCTGGCGTGCCGGCTCGGTTGGGTTCACGTCAGGCCTGGCGAACTTCGCTCCTGCCCTCTCGTTGCGCCTCCAGCAGCTGCTGGAGGAGGGTCAGAGCGAACCTGCGGAGGAGTTGAGCCTCAGGTGCCTTCCATTCGAGGAGATCCGGGCGCGGAACGGGGACAGCTTCAACGTGGCAGCGGTCAAAGCCGCGATGGATCGCATTGGGTTGGCTGGTGGGAGAGTTCGACCTCCACTGGTCGACCTCGACGAGGCAGCAGCGCACGATCTGACACGAGCACTGCCATCTCTCGAGACGGTCGAGGTTTGAAGATGGGCGATGCCAACGGAATCCGCAGCGTCGAGGACGGCCGGGCTCTGGTCACGGGGCTCGGGATGTTCGCCACCGGTGGCGGGGGCCTCGCCGAGCGGGGGATGGGCTACATACGCCGGTTGATCGATGACGGCGTCTCGGTGGAATGGGTCGCGCATGACGAACTCGATCCAGACACCCTGTCGTGCTCTGTCTACGGGATGGGATCGATCGCCCCGCACCCCGGCATGGGCCCGGACGAGCGTGAGGAGCTGGGAATAGGTGGCGAGAAGTATGAGCGCCCGTGGGAACGGGCGGTCAACCGGCTGGAGGAATACCTGGGCGAGTCGATAGGCGCCGTCATCCCGTTCGAGCTGGGGCCATCGAACACGTTGGTGGCTGTCGACGCCGCGGCGCGCACCGGTCGACATCTGGTGGACGGCGACTTCATCGGGAGAGCGCTCCCAAAGATGAGCCAGGCTCTC
>CALJKZ010000006.1 GCA_937983085.1 uncultured Gemmatimonadales bacterium | reverse complement strand
CCGCCGAGCCCCCCTTGAGCGCCGGCGGTAGGGTGCGCACGACCGCTTGTTGGACGTAGTGCCGCGCCCCCAGTGCCGCCCCAAACCCAGAGCCCATCGCGGCGGTGACGGCGTAGGCGTAGGTGGCTTGCCGACGCTTTCGCTCGAACTGAAGGTCGTCCTCCCGAGGTGAGAGCGCGAGCCCCACGAGCAGGCCCACCCCCTGGCCGACCAGGCCACCGACCGCCGCCCCCACCATGATCGCGTTGCACTGGGCCCAGTAGGGCGATTCCCAGGGGTTGCGGACGGTGGGACGCATGGCGCCAGCCTACCATGCGCCGACGGTGGTATCGTGGCTCGTGCTCTTCGAGTGGACCCCGGTCTTGCCGCTGCCCGAGGCGCGGCCCAACCCGGCGCCTGTGGATGACACCGCGCCGGGCCTTCGCGCGGGTACGGGAGCGCTGGTCGGGAGCGTCGTCGCCGGCGCGGCGACCATGGGGGTCCACCGTGCCCGCACGGGCGGCTGGCCCACGGAGGTCGACGTCATCGATGAAGCGAGTACCCAGCGCATGGCCGCCGCCGTGACCCTGGTGGGACTCGTCTTGGTGCCGGCGGGTGCCGCTGCTTTGGCTCCCCAGGGTCGCCGTGTGGGCGCGGCCGTCGGTGCGGCCCTGGGCTTTGGCGTCCCGCAGGTCGGGATGCTTCTCGCCGCCCGCCACCACGGGAGCTACGGGGCCGTTCGGCCGAAGACTGCCGCCGGCAAGCTCGCCGTCGACGTGGGCATACCCGTGCTCTGCGCGGCCATCGGCGCTACGGTGCCCCCCCGGAAGGTGGCGTGATGAGCGTACTTTCCTCGCGTCAACGCCACCGGCGCGCAAGCATGGACGCGATCTCGGTCTTTCAGTTCGCCCTCGTCGGGAAGGTCCTGCTGGGCCGTTTCGCCGAGTCACGGCATACGCATCACGACGTCATCGCTGTGCGCCAGATCGCCGTCAGGGACTGGGAGCCGCCCTGGATGTTCGCGGAGAAGGTGCAGTCGCTCCAAGAGCAACTGGGCGCCTTCGCCGAGAGGCTCGACGAGGAGCCCCTCGACCAGGCCGCCGCCGCCGCCCTCCGAAGAGACTTCGAGGAACTCGTCTCCGAAGCCCGAAGCGCAGCCGCCTCGGCGTGGCACAAATATGCGTGCCGCCGCTGTCGCTGACGCTCACCTTCGCGGTGTCGTCCCGGCGCGTAGCGTGAGGGCGTCTACTCGTCGGCCGAGACCGGAGGCCACGTGGCCCCCTTGGGGACCGTGGTTGCCGCCAGCTCGGCCGCCTTTTCCTTCTCGGTCTTCTTGAGGGGCGCAAGGAGAGACGCCTTGGTGGTCTCAGGGTCGCTGTCGCTGGGGTCGGTGGGGGTAGGGTTCGGCATTCGGGTCTCCTAGTTATCGTAGGGCTCCATGCAAAAGTCCACCCGAAGGGCGCGAACGGAGGGGGCCCCCCCCGCCGTGTAGACGTTGCTGACGGCGATGCTGTCGGTGCTCGGGTTGAGGTCGAAGTTGTTGCGGATCCGGTCGGAGATGTCGTAGGTCCACGACCAATCGCGGGTGTTGTCGGCGTCGAAGAGATCGGTGATCTGCGTGTAGGCGAAGGGCCCGAACGGCCCCGGCTTTCGATAGCGGTAGAGGCGGATGCGCGCACGCTCGCCGGCGGCGAAGGGGAAGTCCCAGCGGACAGCGAGATAGCGAAGCCGGAATAGGGGGACGTCGAGGTAGGGAGGGACGATGAAAGACTGGGCGTAGGTCCCGGACCCCAGGGCGGGGGGATTGTCCTGGTAGAAGGAGCCGGCGGTGCCGGCAGGGATCCCAAGTGCGGTCGAGAAACTCATGGCTAGATCGCCCTCCATGTGCCGGAGCCATCGAACTTCCAAAGAAGAGATTGTCGGGCCAAGCCCGAGGAAAGGGAAGCGGCCGGCGGCGCGGTCAAGGTCTCGACGTTATTGCCGTTTCCGTTGAGAAGAACGGGAATGCCGCTGTCCCCCACTTCCTTGATCCCCACCTGCTCATCCTTGGTAGGAGCCGCGGGAAGGTCGAACACG
>CALJKZ010000005.1 GCA_937983085.1 uncultured Gemmatimonadales bacterium | reverse complement strand
GGCGGGAGTACGCCGTCCCAGGATCATGTGGCGGCTATCTCGGACAGGCTCCTAGCCATGAGGCGCAGAGCGGGTGCGGGGTGCGCGGGTCGTCGCGGGGTGGAGATGCCGCGGAGACCGGCGGAGCCGCCGGCTTCGACCACGGCCGGCTCCCCGGTGGAGTTGCTCTGCGCCAGGCCTTGTCTAGGGCGAAGCGATCACCTCTGTGGAGCCCACTGGCGAGACGGCGTCGTGGACCACGTTGAGGATCTGAGCGATCTGGATCGATGCAGCGTCTTCCGATGCGAGCCGATCCTCGAGGAGAGCCTTGCTCAGCCCTGGCTGGACGATCGCGATGTGCGCGTCGATCGACGGCCTCCGCACCGTGAGCGACAGACGGCGCCATCTAGGCTGGAGACCAAGAAGCACCTCTAGTGTTCGGCTAGGGCCATGCACGAGTTCGAGCCGCGGGCTTGACTCGCCCGATAGGCGGTCCGCGAGTTCCTCCCAGAGACCCCGATCGAGTGGCCACCGCCGACTCTTGATGGCCTGAGCGGCCACTACTTCGATGTCGCCAATTCGGACGCTTGGCGCCGCCCCTCCGGCGTACTTTGCGTGCCAGAGCTCGACGCGGACACGCGCGGGACCAAGTTGCTCGATTACAATGTAGTCCGCAATCTCGCCTGGGCCATCGTTGATGAGCACCCAGCGTCGTCGAGTGCTCCCTCCGGCTGCGATCAACCAGGCCTCGAGCCACTCGTGCACCGAACGACCGGCGCCGTGGCGCGCCGCAGTTGCACGTGTCTCCGCGGTGATATCGACACCCGAGAAGTCTGCGTCTCGAATTGATGTCCGAGTGAGCGACAGGCGCACGTTCTGCCCTGGAATGAACTCCGAGCCCGTCACTGTTGATCCGTCACAGAAGAACAGCGTTGGAGGCCACTCTGTAAGCAACTCTGATAGCGTAGACGCGCGGCCAAATCCGCGGCGGACGCCAGCCTCCTCTCCGGTTGGGCGTACGTCGCCGGCAACTCCGATCTCGCCGGTCCATACCGCTTGAGTCGCGTCGGCCTCGCCGGACGCAACAGCGAGGGGCAGGTATCCGATCTCTTCGCTTGGCGGCGCGCCGTGTTGGGTGGCACAGTTCCCCGCAACCAGTTGAAGCGAATCGAGAGATCCTATTCCCTCCACTGTCCACTCTCCGCCAACTAGCGCGTGGTCGAGTGTGACGGCCAATACGTCGACTCCTGGCCACGATCGCAGTGTTCGGCCCCGTGCGATCTGTGGTAGCAGTCGCCCCGAAGGCGGTGACGGGGGATACCAATACCGAGATGCGAAGTCGGATACGAAGTCCTCGTATAGTCGAAGGGTCGTGTACCGCGTCTCCCAGTACTTGCCCTTGCCTGTCGATACGCCGGCTGTGAACGAGCCGTGCTCGCCGGTGACCTGGATCATCGCGTGACCGAGGGCGGTTCGCGCCGTGTCTGCATCCCGTAGGCCGGACTCGATCGAACTGCCAGCAAACATCCGATAGCTGGGTGTCCCGCGAGTTGCGCCGTACGTGCTGCGAACTCCGACGGACGAGACCGAGTTGCGTCGCAGACTGTCGAATGCCCGTTGCATACGCGCCTTGTCTGCGGGGTGAGTTACCTCGGCTGCATCAGCCGCCGCCAGCAGCGCTCGACGACCTCGTGCGGTGGAGGCGTTCAGAAGAAGCAGGTCAGGCCTGTCGACCTGTGGAGCACGCCGATAGCTGACAACGTGCAGATCGAACTCCTGCGAGTCCAGAGAGTCGCCGTTGCACCACCTAGGCCGCGTCCGACGGCCCGTGATCACGATCAACGTCGTGCGTGGCGCATTCGTGCCGACGTACAGGATGCGCTGCCCGGCGAAGAGATGAGCTATCGCTTGCTCCGCGACTGGCTCTCCGTCGGCGAACGCGGGTTGCCACTGTGCCGACGCGTCTATCTCCAGCACGACGAGTCGGCGGAGTGGGTGAACTTCGGCGAGCCCAACAGCCTCGGATGCCGGATCGAAGCTGGATGCGTACCGCCGATCTTGCAACTCCTCCTCAACCAAGCCGTCGATCAAGCCTGGGAGTACGGCCGCCCAGTCGCCGTCCTCGGCGTAGAGAGCTCGTATCACTCCTTGGAGCTGCGGAAACACGTCAACGTCGCGTGCAGCCACCAACACCGAGGGCTGTGGGTGTTCGGAACTCACGCGAGCCAACCGACCTAGGAGTTGAGCCGTTGGCTGAAGGGACTTGTGCTTGTCGTGGTAGGCGGCCACCCTCAGGCTCGGTAGGTCAAAGCCCTCAACGAGCATTCCGACGATCACGACTCCACGGTGCTCTCCCCGGCGTAGTCCGTCGATGACGGCCTCTTGACGACGTCGTCCAAGCCCGCTGTGCAATACGGGGACAGAGTGACCGAGCGATTCGTAGAGCTCAGAGAGAGTTCGCGCGCGAGCACGTGAGCCTGCCCGCACGAGTAGCTGACTGTTCCCGTGCTCGTTCCGATCGAGGATCGAGATCGTCTCGGCAGCGATCCGCTGGTCGATCGCGTCCCGGCTCGGAGAGTTCTCGATGTCCAATATGCGCGGCTGAATCGGCTGATACAGTCCCTCGGCCAGCGCTTGACGCAGAGGATAGTAGTAGACGAGCCGTCCCGGTAGGCGCTGTCGATCTCTGCGATGCGGTGTCGCCGTGAGAAGCAACGCCCTGGAGTCGAAATGCTCCAAGATGGCGCGCCACGTCGCAGCCGGTGCATGGTGCGCTTCGTCGACGATGATCAAGTCGAAGAGGTCCGTCGGCGGCTCCGCGCCACGGTAGTGTGCCGGGCTAAGCGAGGCGGGGATGCCTACTACAACGTCTGAGCCCGCCAGCACGTCCCAGTTCTCTAACTTCCCCTTGACCTCTCGAACCGAGGGGATGATCGATGCGTCGCATGTGAGGGCGCCTATTTTGCGGAGCACTGCCTGTGTGCGAAACTGCGCCGCCATCTGGGATCGGAGCCCAGTCGAGGGGACTACGACGAGGGTCCGCCGCGCGCCGACGAGGAACGGTGCTGCAAGGGCGACGGCAGACTTCCCCACGCCGGTCGGGATGGAGATGAGTGGAGGATCTGCGTCCGCGAGACTCCACTGCGCGAGCGCAGCGCCCAACGCGGCGAGTTGTGGCCGACGCCATGTCGGGGACTTGTCGGACGAGAACAGATGGAATTCGCGGTTCGGGTCGACGTAGTAGGGGCTGGTCATCTGTTGATCGAGAGGACGTCTTGATCGTTCTCTTCCCTTTCGGTAGCCGTTGGCCAGTGACGCGAGAGCCGCATGCACGAGTGGCAAGCATGACTGAGACGGCTTCGAGACCGCAACCGCAAACTCAGAGCCAAGCGCGACGCAGCAACCGCGGGCCGACCGGCGCCTGAGTCCACGTGCGTCTATTCAGACGGCGCATCACTGCTGATCCGAACTGACGAGTGGCTGGTCTCCGGGGCAGATCGAGAAGTGGCCAGCCTCGGTGCCGAGCGAGCAAGGGTGCGACTACGCCCGTCTTGGCGAAGGGCATGGTGCGAGGGTGTCGGCCGGGCTCCAAGAAGCTCGGCCGACGTCTGGCCGTCCGTGCATGGCGGCCTGCTCGTGGCTACGCGAGAACGCGGCGGCGACCCAGCTGGACAGTCGTCCGCAATACCGTTCGGCAGCGACGCCGAGCGGAGGGTCGCCGGACGGTGCGCGGGCGGCGCCTCGCGAAGCCCGCGGCCACGGCGGACGATCCCGTCGAAGTCGTTGCGCGTTCCGATCTGCACGCGACGGTGTAGAGGCGCAGCCCGGTCACGTCCCCGTCCCGCGCCTCTCCCCCCGCCCGACCTCCGGCAGCACGGTGATCGCCGCCCGCTCGTCGTCCCGCGAGAGGACTGTGTAGACGCTGCTCGTGAGCTTCGGATCGCTGTGCCGCATGAGCCGCTGCGCGAGTTGGAGCGCCACGCCGCCGCGGGCGAGGTTCGTTCCGAACGTCGTCCGCAGCGCGTGGAAGTCCACGACCCGCCCGATCTCGTCGTGGACCGGGATCTCGGCGGCTACGAGATCCTCGGCCACCATCTCCGAGGCGCGCCAGTGCTTGCCGATCGCGAACACCCGTGCGGTCGGCAGCCGCTTGGCCACGTGGGCCGCCAGGGCGCGCGCTGTCGCGTCCCGAAGCGGCAGGCGGGCGTCCCGTCCGTTCTTGGCGTTCTTCGCGCGTACGCGAACCGTGGCGCGTTCGGGGTCCTCCAGCGCGAGGTCGCCGACCGAGAGCGTCTGCAGCTCGTTGCGCCGAAGCCCCGTCTCGACGGCGACGCGGTAGAGGAGCGCCCGCTCGGCTCCGGAGATCCCGCGGCGCTCGGGGCCGTCCTCGGTCTTCGCCAGGAGGCGGGCGAGCTCATCGGCCGAGAGCGCGCGACGCTCCCGTCGCAGGTCGGTGTCGGGGTTGAGGGGCGTGAGGACGCGGAGCGGATCCTCGGACCCGATGCCGCGGCGCACCGCCCACCGGCAGAACTGCCGCGCCGCCTGCAGGTAGAAGTTCGAGGTGCGCGCGTTCAGGGGCCGCTTCTCGCGCTCGCGAGCGGCCTTCAGGTACTGCTCGACCGCGGCGGCGAGTACCTCGGTCCAGACGGGGATCCTGGCGCCCTCGACGACCCGCCGCGCGCGTCCCACGACCTGGGTGATCTGGCGGCGGCTCGTGCCCTTGGCGAGAAGATGCTCCTCCCACTCGTCGATCAGCGTGGTCAGCGGCTTGAGCGCCGCGACCTGGCGCGCCGTCAGAAGATCCATCCCGGCCAGCCGGTCCCGCAGATCCGGCGCCAGCCCCTCGATCCAGCGACGCATCTCGGCGTCTGGCGTGGCGGCGGACGCACGCAGCGCGGCGAGCCGCACGATCTTGCGCTCGAGCTCGCGCGAAGCGCCCTTGTCCTTGAAGGCCGGGATGCGCTGGCGGCGGCCTAGGTGGTCCTTGAACTCGACGTGCCAGCGGCGCGTACTGCGCTTCTTGCCGTGCTTGTCGTGGTAGTTGATTCGGAAGACGCTCATCGTTCGGACTCCCACTGGTGGCGTGGTGGGCACCTTCGCTCTACCCAGCGGATGACCTCAAGGCGTGACCAACGCCTCATTCGACCGATCCGCAGAGCCCTCGGGACGTCTCCGCGAGCGTCCCAGCGGTAAAAGACCGAACGGGAGACGCCCAGGAGCGCGGCGACCTCGTCGGCGGTGAGCAGAAGAGGCTCCTCCGGCGTGCCATCGGTCGAGGGATCGAGCGCGTCCGGCTCGGGCGGGGCGACGGCTTCAGGCCGAGCTACCACTCGCCCTCCAGGAAGCGGATCGGCAGCCCGATCTCGTTCGCGGCGACGATCTCCCGCCGCATCCCCTTCGAGAGCGGACCGGCCACGACGATCTCGTCGGCGACCGCCAGCCAGGAGAGCCCCGCGGCGATACCCAGGCGACGCTCATCGGCGTCCCCGTCGTCGAGCGCACGGGGCAGGAAGAGGTGCGGGGCGAACGGTGCGTCGCCCGCGAGAGCGATCGCCCGACACAGTGCCACAGCGCGCGCCGTGTTGGCCTCGACGTCGCCCCGGTACGGCGAACAGACGAACACCCGCTTCACGGCGTCACCCGCTCGGCGGTCTTGCCCGTGAACCGCTCCCAGCGCAGGACAGCGACGTCGATGTACTTGGGATCGATCTCGATCGCGAAGCAGCGGCGGCGCCGGCGCTCGCAGGCGATCAAGGTCGTCCCCGATCCACTGAACGGCTCGTAGACCGCGGCGAGATCGTGGTTCTCGACGGGCCGCTCCATGCAGACGAGCGGCTTCTGGGTCGGGTGGTCCTGCTTGTCCTCGCCCGAGCCCGTCATGAGCATCTTGGGAGATGCCGCCTCCCAGACGTTCGACTGGTCGCGGCTTCCGACCCAGCGGGACGTGCGCCCCTTCCGCACGGCGTACCAGCAGGGCTCGGTCTGGTAGTGGTAGTGCGTGCGGCTCAGCACGAAGTGGGGCTTTCGCCAGATCACCATCTGCCGTAGGTCGAAGCCGATCCGCCGCAGCCCCGAGCCGACCTCGATCGTGTACGCCGAGGCGTGCCAGACGTAGGCGACCTCGAGACTCGGGACCAGCTCGAACGCATGGCGCGAGTCGGCGAGCGCGTCGCCGGAGATGGGGGCGGGGGGGCGCGCCTGGGCGCGTTGCAGGTAGGAGGGGGCGGCGGCCGCGAGAGGGGACTTCG
>CALJKZ010000004.1 GCA_937983085.1 uncultured Gemmatimonadales bacterium | reverse complement strand
CGAGGACGACGAGCTCATCGAGGTCACCCCCGACGGCATTCGACTCCGCAAGCGCATTCTCGATCCCAACCAGCGGAAGAAAGCCGCCAAGCGCCAGCACCAACTAGCGTAAGAGCGGCGCTGGCCCTGCGGCGAGCGGTACGACGGACGGGCGGCGGCCACGACGAAACAGCGTCGGCCGTCAACGCACGGCGGGAAGGACACCCTCGGTGACGAGGCGCATGGCCTGTTCCGTGAGCCAGGCGTTGCCCTCGTCCTGGGTGACCCCCCGCCACTCGGCGGTGGTCACCACCACCAGATCGAGATCCGGATCCACGTAGATGATCTGCCCGCCGAAGCCCCACGCGAAGGCAGCGCCCCTGCGTTCGTCCGTCCACCACAGGTAGCCGTACGAGACCGGGCCCATGCCCGATACGGAGCCCAGCGGTCCCATGAGAGGATCCATGGACATGCCGGCCCAGGCCTGAGGCGTGAGCCGCTTCTGGCCCCCCCGGCCCTCCTGCCAGTAGAGCTGGACGAACCGCGCCAGGGCCGGCGGCCGAGGGCCCAGGGCGTCACCGCCGTTCACCCTGCCTCCGCTCGAAAGGGGCTCCCATGCGCGCTCGGTGATGCCCAGGGGTCCAAAGAGGACCTCGTCGGCGAAGGCCGGCAGGGATCGGCCCGTGGCATCCTCGAGGACGACGCCCAGGAGGTGGACTGCCGCCGAGTTGTACGAGAAGGTCGTGCCGGGCGTAGCGGCGAAATCACGCTCCAGGAGGTACGCGACGTGATCGGACGCGGTGATCCAATCCACGTAGCCGAGGGAGCCGCTCTCCGTCCACTCGATGCCGCTGGCCATGGACAGGAGGTGGCCCACCGTGACCTCCGAGTGTTCGGATCGCAGCGGAACGTCCGGCCCCGGCAAGAGGAGGTCCGTGATGGGCTGATGGACGCTCTCGATGTGGCCCGCCTCGATGGCGAGCCCCGTGAGTGCTCCGACGACGCTCTTCGTCACCGATCGGACGTCGGCCAGCGTCTCGCGTCCGGCTCCGTTGAAGTACCCCTCGTACACGAGCCGCCCGTTCCGGACCACGAGGAGGCTGCGCATGCGATCGATGGAGGCGGCGCGGACGCCTGCGGCGACGAGGGTCCGGTGGTCCATGCCCACGGTCCCGGCGGCGGCCGTCTCCCATTCGGCGGCCAGGTCGATGGGGTCGACCGTGGTGGGGCCCAACGGTGCGTCCGCACAGCCTGTCGCCAGCACCAGCAGCGACCAGCCGAGTACGGGCCACCTATCGCGACGGGTGACGGGACTCCGGCGGACCCTCTGCGTCCTTTCCACGGTCGACTCCCTCCTCTGGTCCTCCAACGTACGGGCCCACCCCACCCTCATTGCTCCCGCGGTGCGTTACCCTTTGGGCCAACCCACCGTCTGTAGGTCGAGAACGCAGATGGTCGGCGTCGAACTTCGCCGGCCGGAAACGCACCACGACCGAGGGTACGATGATGATTGGACGCACGAATCGCAGCATGAATCTGGCCCGTCTGGGGGGCACCCTGGCGTTGGCTTTTGCGCTCGGAGCCTGTGACACCACCGAGCCTTCCGTCGACGACGCCCTCGTCGACGATGTGGCTCTCCTCGCCGCCGATGCGACGCTCGAGGACGTCACGCTCTGGAATCAGCCGCTGGACTTCAGCTCCTCCGCCGGCCCCGCCCAGACGGAGCCCCAGGCGATGCCGGGGCAGCCCGGCGGTCGCGGCGGATGGTCCGGGTCCTTCTCCGGGATGCGGAGCGTGACCTTCTTCGACGAGAACGGCGAGGAGCAGGCCGAGTACGATCCGCTTCTCACCGAATCCATCAACATCGTCCTCGAGATCGAGGGCGAGGTCTCGCGTGGAGGGTGGGAAGCCAGCATCTATCGCGAGCGCGACAAGACGGTCTCCGGCCTTCTGGGCGAGGAGACGACGCGCACGTGGAACGGCACGGGGTCGAGTGAGGTGACGCGCAGTCGGCACCTCGACTCGGGCGAAGAGCGGACGTACGAGGCGGTGGGCACGGTGGAGTACGAGGACGTGGTCGTGCCCATCCCCGGGACCGATCCGCGGTGGCCCCTCTCGGGGACCATCCGACGCACCTTCAGCGTGACACGCACGGGGCCGGACGGTTCGATCACCCGCTCCATCGAGGTGGTCATCACCTTCGACGGATCCCCCACGGCCGTGGCCTTCGTCAACGGCGTGGAGCGTCTCATCGACCTCGCCGTGGCGGACGGCGTGAACCCCATCCGTCGTCGCGGAGGCTGATGGTCTCTCCGTCACGCCGTGACGGGTCCATCGCGTAGCGCCCAGGGGGTGGTGGCTTCGGCCGCCGCCCCCTTCTCGCGTGCTCCCGGGCCCAGACCGGCCGACGATGCTGCACGTCGGGAACCGGTTCTGATTCGGTCTACGGAAGGCGATGTTTCCAAGGCGCCGCCCCTCTCGGAGGCAGCGGCGTGCCGTAGCCGTCGAGGATATCAGGATGGACGAATTGAATAGAGAGCGATTCGAGAAGGCCCACACCTTCGAGACGTATCTGGAGACCGTGGAAAAGAACCGGGATCTGTGGCACGCGGTCTATGACCGTGTCCGGCTACCGGACGATGTCGTCGAGGAAGCACGCACGCTTCCCGGAGGCTGGCACCTGGTGGCCCTGTCGGAGGACTGGTGCGGCGACGCGGTGAACACGCTCCCGGTCATCGCCCGCCTCGCCGATGAAGCCGGCTGGGACCTGAGGGTCATGGGGCGTGACGACAATCCCGACCTCATGGACAGCCATCTCACCAACGGGAGGAGCCGCTCGATTCCCATCGTCATCGTCTACGACGACGAGTTCGAAGAGGTCGGATGGTGGGTCCCTCGGCCAGGTGAGATCCAGTCATGTGTCATGAGCGAAGGCTTGGCCCTGCCCTCGCCGGAACGGTACAGGGTGATCCGACGTTGGTACGCCAAGGACCGTGGACGGACCACGCTCGACGAGCTGGTCCGTATCGTCGCGTCGGCGGCGTGATGCTGCGCGGTCGAGGGGCCCCGGCGGGCGACAGGACGTGAGCCGCCGACGCCGGGGCCTCTTCGCACTCGCCTTCGGGTCGGGCTTCGCCGTCCTCGCCATCGAGATCGCCGGCGCCCGCCTCATCGCGCCCGTGTTCGGGTTGTCCGCGGTCCCGTGGACGGCGGTCATCGGCGTCATTCTCGCGGCGCTGGCCGTGGGCAATCACGTCGGGGGTCGACTCGCCGACGCGGGCACGGTCCCGTTGTCACGGATCCTCGTGGTCGCTGGTTTCACCGGATTGCTTCCGGTGGTGGGGGCCGGCGTGCCCTGGGTGGCCCGGTCCCTCCTCGGCTTCATTCCCGGCGCGCTGGCCAGCGCGCTCATCTTGTTCGCTCCGCCGGTTCTCTGCCTCGGAGCGGTGGTGCCCTACCTGGTGCAGGCCGACACCGAAAGCCTGGAGACCATCGGCCGCCGAGCCGGCGACATTAGCGCCGCCGCTACGGCGGGCTCCATCGTCGGGTCCTTCGTCACGGGCTTTCTCCTCCTTCCCGCCATGCCGCTGCCACTGCTTCTGGGCCTCACGGCCGGGGCCCTCTTCGTCATGGCGTTCGCGGCGTCCCGCGTCCTCGGTGAGAAGGGCCCGAGCGGTGGCGTCATGGCCGCGGTGCTCATAGGGCCGGTGTTCGGATTCGTGGCGTCGGGTACGCCCCCCGACACCCTCCTCGCGGAGCAGACCCTCCACACCTCGGTGCGGGTCACCGAGCGGACGTGGGCCGACGGGAGCCGCGTACGGGAGCTGTGGCAGAACGGAGGCTCGTCGTCCGCGGAGTACGTGCCGACCGGGGAGCCGGCCCACGCCTACGCCCGTGCGAGTCTCGAGATCCTCCAGCCCCTCCTCGACGACATGGATCGCGGGCTCGTGCTCGGCGGCGCCGCCCTGACCCTACCCGTCGCCCTCGTGGATGGAACCGAGGGATTGCGGGTGGACGTGGTGGAGCTCGACCCCGAAGTGACACGCCTGGCGGAGGCCTTCTTTGCGTACGGGAGGTCGCCGCGTCCGGCCATCCATGTGGTCCACGAAGACGGACGAATCTTCCTTCGCACACCGGGGCGCTACCTCGGCGACGTCGACGGTTCGGATCCGAGGTACGACCTGGTGTACCTCGACGTCTTCGATCACCTCCTGACGGTCCCTTGGACCATGGTGACCCGCGAGGCCCTGACGGACATGGCCGCCCTGCTCGACGACGACGGGGTCTTCATGGCCAACGTGTTGTCTCCTCTGGAAGGGGAAGGGCGCGTCTTCCTCCAGCGGCTCCTGGCGACGCTGGAGTCGGTCTTCGGCGAGGTCAGGATCTACCGGGCGGACCCGTCGCTGGATGCGGGCGCCACGCAGAACCTGGTGGTGGTCGCCACCGTCGAGCCGGCGGTCCTTCCCGCGTGGGAACGGCCGCAGACGGTAGTCCCGTCCCAGGGCCGGCCCTTCACCGACGCGTGGGCGCCGGTGGAGTATCTTCAGGCCAAGGTCTTCCTCGAGGGACTGCGCTGGAGATGACCATGGCCGTGGGCTTCAAGGACGGGGTGCCGGAGAACAACCACCCGCTGAACCTAGTGGAGGTGGACGACACCGCCGCCGACGTGGTGGGGGTCATCGAGGAGGTCGATCGGCCGCCGCTCTTCGAAGTGTACATGCGCATGGCCGAGGAGCTGGCCAAGCGGTCCACATGCGCTCGGCTCCAGGTGGGGACGGTCATCACCGACGCCCGGCTGGAGAACGTCGTCGCCATCGGGTACAACGGAAACGCACGGGGATTTCCCAACCGCTGCGACTCCGACGAAGCCGGCCGATGCGGTTGCATCCACTCGGAGATGAATGCGCTGGTGAAGTCGCCCGGTCAGCTGCGTGACAAGGTCGCGTTCGTGACCGCGAGTCCCTGCGTCATGTGTGCCAAGCTCATGGTTCAAGCCAGCGTCTCCCACGTCTTCTACCGCCACCGGTACAGGGTTCCCACGGGCCTCGAGGTGCTGGAGCGAGGGGGCGTCCAGGTCGTCCACTACACCCGATGGCAGGACGCCTGGCGGGATTGAAGCCACGGCTCGGCGGCCCCCCTGGGAAACGCGCGACGATTGAGTAGACTTCCGGGCTCACACCCTCCGTGAACCCCTGAAGAGCTCTAGGGCCGACGAGGCCCGGACCATCGTTCTCTCGTGCAAACCATAGACCGAACCGTGGCGACCCGGCCGTACGGCCGCTTTTTCCTTCCCGGGCCCACCGAGGTCCACCCCGAGGTCCTCGCCGCCCAGGCGCGCCCCATGATGGGCCATCGCGGGGCGGAAGCCCAGGCGTTCATGAAGGGCATCCACCGGCGACTGGAGCAGGTCTTCATGACCCGCCGGCCGGTGTTCGTCTCCACGTCCTCGGCGACGGGCCTCATGGAAGCCGCTGTCCGCAACGCGGGCCGGGAGCGGATCCTGTCGTTGGTGAACGGAGCCTTCAGCCAGCGCTTCGCCGACATCGCCTCGTCGTGCGGCTTCGAGGTCGACACTCTGGAGGTGCCCTGGGGCGAGGCCCATGACCCGGAGGCCGTCGCCGAGAAGATGGCGGCAGGGTCCTACGATGCCGTGACCCTGGTGCACTCCGAGACGTCCACGGGGGTCCTCAACGATGTGGCGGCGCTCTCCGCGGCCATCCGGAAGACGCCTGACGTGCTGGTCCTGGTGGATTCAGTGACGGGCTTCGGCGCCGCGGAAGTGAGGCCCGACGATTGGGGTGTCGACTTCCTCCTCACCGGCTCGCAGAAGGCCTTTGCTCTTCCTCCGGGCCTCTCCTTCGGGGTGGCGTCGGAGCGGATGATGGCGAGGGCGGCGGAGGCGCCGCGCCGGGGGTACTACTTCGACCTCGAGTTCTTCGCCAAGAACCACGCGAAGGATCAGGCCACGACGACGCCGGCCATCTCGGTGCTGTACTCGTTGGACGTCCAGCTCGACCGGATGCTGGCCGAGGGGATGGAGGCCCGATGGGATCGCCATCTCCGCATGGCCCGGCGCACCTGGGCCTGGGTCGATGAGATGGTCCGGCAGGGCGTGGCGTTGAAGGTGATGGCTCCCGAGGGACACCGGTCGCCGGCGGTGACGGCCGTCGTCACGCCCGACGGCCTGACGGGTCCGGACGTCACGTCCCGGGTGGCGGAGCGGGGATGGGTCGTCGGTGGCGGGTAC
>CALJKZ010000003.1 GCA_937983085.1 uncultured Gemmatimonadales bacterium | reverse complement strand
CAGGAGTCGCAAGCGGTGCCAGGGTGACCACGGCCAGGGCGAGCACCGCCCGGGCCACCACCGCCTGGGCGACGCGCGTCATGGCGGCACCGCCCACGGGCCATCCGCGCGCACGGGTCATCGGACCTCCCGGTCGAGGCGAGTCATGACGTCGCCGGCCCGCTGCAGGAAGGCGTCCCGGGCCGCGGTGTCGGCGCTGGGTGGGGCGAAGCGCTGCCGGTCGCACTCCTCGAGGCACGCCACCACCTCCCGCCGTACCTCATCGTCGATGCCCGTGGCTGCCAGGGCCTCGTCCAACTCGGCCGTTTGAAGCCCGGCCTCGGCGAGGTTCATCCGGTCGGCGACGAGTCCCCGTAGTGCCCGGGCGACCTCCGCGTAGAACGCCCGCACGTCGTCGGTTCCGAGGAGCTCGCGCGCCTTGGCGAGGCGCTTACGGGCCACGCGACCGGCTCGGCGACCCCGGGCGTACGCCACATCGCCCTCCAACCGGTCACGGTGTCGCCTCAGAACGGTCGCGCCCCCGATGGCGAGGAGGGGAAGCAGGAGGAGGATCCAGAAACTCGCGCTGTCGACGAGGGATCCTCCCGTCCGCCGGAGCTCCAGGGGGCCGAGTCGAATGAACCGGATGTCCTCGCGCAGTTGGGCAACGCCTCCCCGGCCCAGGGAGCCCGGGCTCTCGAGGGCGGTGCCCGAGACGGTGAGGGCGAGCGGCTCGGTGGCGGCCACGCGGTACTCGCCGACGGCGTCGTCGTAGTACGGAAACCGTACCGAAGGCACGGATCTCGACCCGGGGGCCCGAGGGATGAGCACGAACTCGAAGGTCTTCGAGCCCGAAAGCCCGTCGCCGGAGACGCGGAACGACTCGGAGACTTCGGGGGGGAAGACCTCGAAGTCCCCGTCGAGCTCCAGTTCGGGCGCAGGAATCGCCGGGATGTTGCCCGTGCCATCGACCCGGACGGTGTAGGTCACGGCGTCGTTGGACGCTACCGAATCCCGGTCCAGGGACGCCGACACCTCCAGCGTACCGACGACGCCCGTGAACGGCTCCGGAGCCCCCGGAGGAAGAGGCTGGACGTCGATGGTCACCGGATTCGCCAGCACGGTCGTGGGCACCGTCCGCGAAGCGAAGGGCGAGGATCGGACGAAGAAATCCGCAAAGGGGACCAGCGTCCCCGACCGGACCATCACCTGGGCCTCGACGCCGATGGGCTCGATGGCCCGCTCCCCGGCTCCGGTGGGCACCAGGGCGATGCGACGGATGACCGCGGTGGTATACGTCACACCGCCTTCGGTCCTCTGCTCCACCTGTGGCTGACCCGGCTGGGTCACGTCCTCCACCCAGAATCCCTCCGGCTCGGGCACCCTCGTCATGCCGAAGCTGGCCACGTCGACCAGGGTCCAGATCCGGTATTCGAGGACCAGAGGCTCACCGACGAACACGGACCGCTTGGAGGGTTCGGCGGTGATGAAGAGGTCGTTGGGGCCGACGGGACTCTCCGCGGACGGAGCGGGTGTCGCTCCCGCCGCCACGGTGAGCTGAAGGGGCTCGGTGACGAGGGTGCGTCCTCCGGCCCGGACTTCCAGCGCCGGGATGGTGTGGGTTCCCTCGGTGAGGGCCTGGTACCGGTACTGGAGCGTCAGCGACACGCTGGTCCGGCCGTTGACCATCTGGACGGACGACTGACTGCTGCTGCCGAGGAACTGGGCAAAGGCCAGGTCGGGCAGCTGAAGGTCGCGCTGGACGTCCTGGGTGCCCGAAACCTCGACGTTGAGGGTGAACGCGCCGCCAGGCGCCACGGCGGCACCCGGCGTCAGATAGGACCGTACGCTCGGCTCCTGCGCGCCCGCCGGCTGCACAGCCGCCGCCCAGAGCAGCGCCATCGCAACGCACGACCCGCCCACCCTCCGAATCCCCATCATCCTACCAGGGCTTGGTGGGCCTGCGGCCACGCGCAGCGGCCGGGCGGCGATTCACGTCGCCGGGGTCTTCGTCGAGGGCGTCGAGGAGCCGGCGAGCCTCGTCCTCGGTCATCTCGCCGTCCCGGGGCTGAGGCTGCCCTTCCCCTTCCCCTTCATTGGGCTCGCCTTCGCCGTCCTGGGGCGACTGGTCCTGTGGCTCCTCACCGGGCGGCTGCTGGCCCTCGCCTTCGGGCTGCTCCTCGTCGCCACCTTCGTCGGGAGGCGGCTGCCCCTGTGGTCCGTCCTGGGGCTGAGGCGACCCGTCCTGGGGCGGCTGCTCTCCGTCCTCAGGCTCCTGCTGGTCGTCCTGGGAGTCCTGGTCCTGCTGCTGTTGTTGATCCTGCTGCTGAAGCTCCTGGAGCACGCGCTCGAGGTTGTGCTTGGCGTCCACATCGCGTGGATCGAGACGGAGGGCCTGCTTGTACGCCTCCAGGCTCGGCTGCAACTGCTGCTGGCGGTACAAGGCGTTGCCCAGGTTGTCCCAGGCGTCGCTGGGGAGCTCGGGATCTCCCGAGGCGATGGCTTCCTGGTACGCCTCCATGGCGCGCTGGTAATCGGCGTCCTGGTAGAGAGCGTTGCCGGCATTGAAGGGGATGACCGGTGAGTCCGGCGACTCGGCCATCGCCTGCATGTACTTCTCGTGCGCCTCCTGGAATCGACCCTCCTGATAGAGCCGATTCCCTTCCTGCACCAGAGCGCGCGCGGATTGGCCGACCGCCTCCGAGGGAGCGGACGCGAACGCCATGCAGGCCACGGCGATGCACGTCGCCACCCGCCGGATCCTGCTACCGGCCGGTCGTCGTGGTATGGCCTTCATTCGAACCTCCCTACCCATGCTTCCTGGCGTCGTCGGCGCTCGGACATCATCCCGTCTCCGACGAGAAGAAGAAGCGCCAGAGCCAGGAAAATCTGGTACTGCTCCTGGAACTGTGTCACCTGCATCGAGTCGATCTCCTCTCCCTCGCCACGGGCGATTTCGTCCACCAGGTCGTCGAACGCCGTCCCGCCGGCGCCCGCTCGCACGTACGTCGCGCCGGCCTCACGCACGAAACGCTCGAAGGTCTCCTCGGCAAGCCGGGTAGTGACGACGTTGTCGTCATCGTCCCGTAGGAAGCCCTCCCGTCGACCCTGACCATCGTACAGCGGGATGGGGGCCCCTTCGGTGGCGCCCACACCCACCAGGTAGACCTGCACCCCCGACTGCACCGCCCGCGCCAGCTCTTCGGCGAAGGCATCCTCGTGATCCTCGCCATCGGTCACCAGAACGACGACCCGCGCGTCCCGGGCGCCCTCCTCCAGCGCATCTAGAGAGACACGCAGAGCCGCCCCGAGATCCGTCCCCTGCACCGGCATGAGGTCCGGCTCCATGGCCGACAGGAACATGGCGGAGGCCCCGTAGTCGATGGTCAGAGGGCTCTGGACGAAGGCGTCGGCGGCGAACGCCACCAGGCCCACCCGATCGCCGTCGAGCTGCCGGATGAGGCGAAGGATGGCGAGCCGGGCCCGTTCCAGCCGGTTGGGGGCGACGTCCTCGGCGAGCATGGACCGGGAAAGGTCGAGGGCGACGACGATGTCCTGTCCAACGCTCCGCACCGTCTCCACACGGTTGCCGAACTGCGGACGCGCCAGCGCCACGACAAGGAGGCCCAGGGCGGCCACCCGGAGTGCGTTCTTCCGGCGCCGCGCACGGAGATCGACGGATTCGGTGAGCTTCTCCACCAGATCAGAGTCGGCGAAGCGCTCCAGGGCACGACGGCGGCTCCGAGCGGCCATCCATACAAGAGCCACGAAGACCGGCATAAGGCTCAGAGCCCACAGCCACGCGACATCGGCGAAGCGGAACATCAGCGGCACTGCTCCTTCGCCGCAGCTACGCGACGAACGCCACCTGAGGTGGTCCTGGGACTCGCCACGCGGATCATGGGAGCTTCCTCAATACCGTCTGGACGAGAACGAACTCGAGCATGAGGAGGACGAAGCCCACACCGAGGGGCAGCGGGAACTGCTCCTCGAAGCGGGTGAAGTTCTGGACTTCGATCTCCGTTCGTTCGAGCTCGTCGATCTCCTCGTAGATGGCCGCAAGGCTCTCGGTATCCGTGGCTCGGAAGTACCGGCCGCCGGTGAGTTCGGCGACCTCGGTGAGGGTCGGCTCGTCGATGTCGACGCGCATGTTGGCGTATCTGGTCCCGCCGAAGGGGTCCTGCACGGGGACCCTCGCCGTACCCTGGGAGCCGGCGCCGATGGTGTAGACACGCACCCCGAGGGCCTGCGCCATCTGGGCAGCGGTCACCGGCCCGATCTCGCCGCGATTGCTCCTTCCATCGGTGAGGAGGACCACCACCTTCGACTCGGCCTCCAACGCTTCAAGGCGCTTCACCGCCGTGGCCAATCCCATCCCCACGGCGGTCCCGTCTTCGATCATGCCCACGTCCAGCTCGGCGATGAGTCGCTGAACGACGCTGTAGTCGAACGTCAGAGGGGCCTGGGTGAAGGCCTGCCCCGCGAACGCCACGAGACCGAGCCGATCGTTGCGGCGTCCCGCCACGAAGTCCGAGGCCACCAGCTTGGCGGCCTCGATGCGGTTGGGCTCCAGATCCTCCGCCAGCATCGAGCTGGAAACGTCGAGGACCAGCACGATGTCGATGCCCTCGGTGAGGACGTTCTCGGTGGCGATGGAGGTCTGGGGCCGGGCAAGCGCCACGACGAAGGCGGCGAGAGCGAGGGCCCGGAGGACCGCCGGTACCCAACGAACGAGTCTGCCCTCGCCGGTGGTGGCGGCGCGCGCGGCGTCGACCCGGGAGTACACGATGGACGCCGAGGCCCGGCCCCAGCGATGGCGGAGCCAAAAGCCCAGCGGGATGACGAGCAGGAGCGCCAGGACGGCGGGGTCGTCGAAGCGGAACATCAGCCGTCGCCCTCCGAGTCCGTGACTCCCGCCGGAACCCTCACCGTGGTCCGTTGAACCAGCTCACGTCCCAGCTCGAGGACCCGGCGTGAGGAGGCGTCGTCGGGCCGGACCTTGGCGAACTTCACCAGGTCGCACTGGTCGAGGAAGCGTCGGAGATCGGCTCGGATCGCTTCGTCCACTTCCACCGACTGAAGGCCACCCAGGACCTCCCACGTGGTCATCTCGAGGGCCGGCACGCGGAAACGCGCCTCCACGTAGCGACGCACGATCTCCGACACCTGGATGTGATACTCCTTCACGCGCCCTTCACCGAGAAGCGTGGACGACTCGACGCGCTGCAAAGCCTCGAGGGCCACTTCGTGGGCCGGACGGGGCGGCGGACCGCGCACGACCCCTTCCTCCCCAGCTCCTCTTCGCCGGCCGAGCGCGTAGAGCCCCACCCCGAACAGCGCGATGAGCAGCAGGGCCGCCAGGATCCAGAGGATGCCCACCGAAATGGCGAGGGGTCCGCGGATCTCGCGGATGTCGCTGCCCTCCTCGACCCCCACCGAGACCACCTCGACGCCGAACCGGTCCGTGGCGAGCTCCTCTTCCCGACCGTCGGGATGAAGCACCCGAACATCGAAGCTGGGCAGCTCCACATCGCCGAGCTCGAAGGTGGTGAGGGAGAAGACGGCCGTCGACACGGCGACCTCGCCCCGGCTCCGCGTCGGGATGATCCGGGCGTCGAGGACCTCGAAGGGCTCGACGTCCACCGAGTCCGGCCACGACACCGCGGCGTCGACGGGATGCTCGATCCGGACCTCGAGGGCGATACGGTCGCCGACGGTGATGAGCGTGGTGTCGAGGGTGGTGGTGAGGGTCGACTGGGCGGTCGCGTCCGACGGGCATGCGGCGGCCAGGGCGAGGACGACGATGGCCGTCAACGGAAGGGCCCTCCGCACCGTAGCACGATTCACCCGAGCCTCCAACGTCGCGCCGCCCACGGTGATGAGGGGCGTCTCGAGGATCCTGGCGCCCCGCGACTGGGCCCCGGCCGGTGACCGCACCGCGGCCGCAAGGACGACCCACGCCGTAGCGGCGAGACTCCGACGCCACGACATCATGCGGCTTCCCCGGGCCAGCATCCTCACTGCCTCCGCGCCCGCTCTTCGAAGAACCGCATGAGGGGTCGGACGTAGGGGCGTCCGGTGATCACGTCCACCACGTCCACCTTGCTCCGTCGAAGCGCCCGGTCGAGCTCGGCGCGACGTCGGCGCACGCCCTGCGTGAACCGCTCTCGAAAGTCGCTGTCGGAGGTGTTCACCACGGTGATCTCGCCGCTCTCCGGATCCTCCAGTTCCAGGTACCCGAGATCGGGAAGCTCCTCCTCCCGCTCGTCTCCCACCCGGATGGCGATGACGTCGTGGCGCCGGCCCGCCACCGACAGGGCCTTCTCGAAGCCGGTGTCCTGGAAGTCGGAGACGACGAACGCGACGGCCCGCTTCCGCTGCACGTGGGTGAGGTACTCGAGGGCGGTCCTGAGGTCGGTGCCCCGTCCCTCGGGCTTGTGGTACAGGAGCTCGCGGAGGACCCGGAGGACATGGCGCCGACCCTTCCGGGGCGGAACGAACTTCTCGACCCGGTCGGAGAAGATGATGAGACCGACCTTGTCGTTGTTCTTGATGGCGCTGAAGGCGAGGAGGCCGCAGATCTCCACGGCCAGCTCGCCCTTCTGGCGCTCCTTGGTCCCGAACTCACCCGATGCACTCACGTCGACGACGAGCATGACGGTGAGCTCACGCTCCTCCTCGTAGACCTTCACGAAGGGC
>CALJKZ010000002.1 GCA_937983085.1 uncultured Gemmatimonadales bacterium | reverse complement strand
TTCGGTCTGTTGGCGTACCAGTCGGCATGGCTGCGCCACTACTTCCCCGTGGAGTTCTACGTCGCGCTGTTCAACAACCAGCCCATGGGCTTCTACTCCCTCGACGCCCTGGGGCGGGACGCTCGTCGACACGGCATCAAGACCCTGCTTCCCGACGTGAACCGCAGCGGGGTGATGTGCACCGCCGAGGGCGACGACCTGCGCATCGGTCTGGGCTTCGTGCGGAGCTGGGGCGCCGAGGTCGCAGAACGGGTGGTGGAGGAGCGTGAGAACCACGGCCCCTACCGCTCACTCCTGGACTTCCTGCGGCGTACTCCCGCCGCCCTCAAGCGCCCCGCCATCGAGAACATGATCTGGGTAGGCGGCTTCCAGGGCTTCGGTCTGACACGGCGGGAGCTCCTCTGGCAGACCGGTCTCTGGCTCGGCCCCGAGACCGACGCCGAGCGCAGCGGCGGGCGGGAGGACCACGCCCAGACCGAACTCGCCCTCGACGACCCCTACGCCGACTTCCGCTTCCCCGACCTGGAAGCCCACGATCAGATGATCGCCGAGTATCGGATGCTCCGGTTCTCCGCCGAGCTCCACCCCCTCTCGCTCCTGCAAGATTCCCTGCCTAGCGGGACGGTGGGTTCGGACCGCCTGCCGCACCTGCGAAACGGAAGCACCGTCCGGGTCGCCGGGCTGGTCACCACCCGCCAGCGCCCCGGTACGGCCAAAGGCTATGTGTTTGTCCTCATGGAAGATGAGCACGGTCCAATAAACGTGATTGTGAAGCCCGACATTTATCAGCGCGACCGATCGGCCGTACGCATGGAGCCCTTCCTCGCCGTGCGCGGTCGTCTGCAGAAGGACGGCGATACCCTCAACGTCATCGCCTACGAACTCGAGGCGCTGAGGGTGCCCGGCGCACCCGTTCGCCGCCGCGGTCTTTCCCGAGCCTACCCCGCCTCCGCCACGCAGCGAACGACGGCCACGGCCGTGCCGTCCGGGATGGGTGTTTCGGGAGCCTCATCCATGCGTCCCGCCGCCGTTCGTGAACGAACGGCCCCGGTGAACGATCTGGCCGCCTTCCACGCATCGCTGCCGAATCCCCTGGAGTATTGGGGTGAGCGCGACGAGGGCCAGGCCGACCCCTATCAATACCTTACGGCCTTGCGCCAGAATGCCCCGGGCGCCAAGAACTTCGGTTGAGCGTGACCGTCGACTCTTCCTACCCCCAGCCGCTTGCTCACGACGCAGCATGGATCTGAACGCATGAAGAAGATCACCCCCCTCATCACCGTCGACGCCATCGAACCGTGCCTCTCCTTCTGGAACGGCCTCGGCTTCGAAGTAACGGCCCAGGTGCCCCACGATGACGCGTTGGGCTTCGCCATGCTCACCCACGGCGATCTGGTCCTCATGTATCAGTCTCAGGCCAGCGTCCAGGCAGATCTCGGTGAGTCCGGGGCCCCGGACGGGATGGCGGAAGAGATGGCCCGGTCCACCGTGACACTCTTCATCGAAGTCGACGACCTCGACGACGTCATCGACGCCATGGAAGGCTACGACGTCCTGGTCCCACGCCGTCAGACCTTCTACGGCATGGACGAGATCTTCGTGCGGGCTCCGTGCGGGACGGTGGTGGGCTTCGCGGCGCGGACCGGCGAGGACGAGGGGAACTAGTCGCAGGAGAGGCGTCGCCAGGAAGCAAAGGCCTACCTCGGCTCGATCTCCAGTCGGACCGGTCCCGCTGCGAAGCCGAGGGGCACGCCTCCCGGTCCCTGAGCGCCGGTGGTGTCCACCACGGCACTGAAGCCGTCTCCCTTTTCCAGTCGCACCACCCTTCCGCCGAACTCGGCGACCATGCCCACGTCGAGACGAGTGGAGAAGGTCCACAGGGCCTCGAGGAAGGCCCATCGCTCCAGGATGTCCTGGTCTGTGAACGGCGCATCGCCGGCCGGAAGGGGTCGCTTCGAGGGTTCGTGCGTCACCTCCAGCGTCCCGAGGTCGATGACGTCGCCCGAGCCGGCCAGAAAAAGAACGACCGACTCCGAATCCCCGCGCCGACCGTCCACCACGACGATCCCCGACGCCCCGACCACCCGAGCCCGTGGTCCCTCCACGACCATGGCGGTGTTCTCATCGATGCCGAACCCCACCTCGATGGCCGGGTCCTCGACGACGGCCACAATGAGCCGACCGATGCGTCCACGGGCGAGGAAGTGCTGATCCACGACGCCCGTGGGGAAGAAGCCCAGACCGTCGCGGATCCCCACGCCGTCGTCCTCGTCGGTGGCGCGTATCCCCTCCTGGAGGGCCTCGGCGCTGGATCCGCCGGAGATCATCCGCTGGCTCATGATGGCCGCGCCGGCGCTGGTGCCGGCGACGACGGCCCCGCCTTCGAAGCGGCGCCGGATGGCGTCGAGGGCGGGGGTGGACGCGCCGCCGGGCGAGAAGGTCTCCACGATGCGAGACTGCTGCCCGCCGGTGAACCAGAACCCGGAACAGGCCTCGAGCGTGGTCCCCGACGTGGGATCGTGAACCCGCGCCGAGTCACCCTCGACGATGAGGACTCCCAGGGCGGAGCCCGTTCCACCGTGCCGGTCCAGAGCCTCTACGGCGGAGGCCATGGCGGTCTCGGGTGAGCCACTGGCCGTGGGGATGACGCACACGGGTCCCTCTCCGTCCCGTCCCTCCAGCACGGCCTGCCACACGGGGGCGTTGTCGGCCTCGAGAGCCCCGCCGACGATGACCAGGCGGCCCGCGGTGTCCGCGAGACCACCCCTCGAGCCGTGATCCGAGGCCCCGGGCGTGTCGGACGAGCATGCGGTGCCCACCGCGACCACGGTCGCGACGGCGGCCGCGAGGGTCACGCGAGCCGACTCGCGCGCCCCGATCCGCAGTCGGAGCCCTCCGCCCCTCACCCCTGGGGCCAGAAGTTGTTCGTCCTGTCGACGTCGGGCGCGCCACCGTCTGGATCGAGCTCGACCCGGTTCACGGAGCCGGCGGAAGCCGGGACCTCGATCTCGTACACCGTGTTGCCCGCCAGCCAGTGATCCACAGGGATCTGCTCGACGATGGGGGCCCCGGTGCTCGTGCGGATCCGCACCGTCGCCGGATAGATGGCATTGCCCAGATCGCGGATCTCCACCGTGTATCCGCCGCCGGGCATGCGACTCACGTCACCCACGGCATGGTCCACCGTCCAGACCTCGTAGTAGAACGACGTCCAGAACCAGTCCAGGTCGTCGCCGTGGAAGCGCTCGAAGGTGTTGAAGAAGTCCCACGGGCTCGGGTGCTTGTACGCCCATTCGGTGTGGAACGCACGGTACGCCTCGGTGAACGTCTCCTCTCCCATCACCGACCGTAGCGCGACCAGCAGCGTCGCGGGCTTCGGATACGACGCGACGCCGTAGCTCGGGCCCGGCGGGTAGTAGTCTCCCGGCGTCATCATGCTGGTTTCCTGGCGCGCCGCTGCCACCTGGAGGTAGGTGCGCGCCTCCACACGGTGGTGATCCACGCCCGGCCAGAGCTCCATCTTGCTCTCGTTCTCCAGGAAGGTCGTGGCGCCCTCGTCCATCCACGCGTATCGCTTCTCGTTGGTTCCGACGATCATCGGAATCCACATGTGGGCGATTTCGTGGGACGTGACGTTGAAGAGGTCCGTCGGCTCCTGCCCCTGATAGGGACCGATGACCGTCATCATGGGAAACTCCATCCCTCCTCCGATGATGTCCGCCCCCTCCACCGACGTCATGTGCGGCCACGGATAGGCGATGTCCGTGTACTCCGAGTGGAATTCCACGGATTGCTTCCCGTACAGCCACTGTTCGTCCCAGAGCGGCGCCTCGTCGGCGCGCCAGAAGGAGTGGATCATGACCCGACGCTCCCCACCCTCGTCGGTCGGACCACTCATTCTCGGTCGCGTGTCGTCCTCCTCCGACTCGTCACCGTTCTCGGAGTCGGCATCGCTGAGTGTGTCGCGGGCGGGATCCACCACCCGCGCCGACGTCGCATCCCAGCGCTGCACGTTGGAGGTGGTCCACGCGAAGTCACGCACACCGTCGGCCACGAACGAGTAGGTCAACCAGCCGTCGGTACCCTCGGCCGTGACCGTGCCGGCGGCTCGGGAGGCGTCGTCTGCGATGACCACGCGCTCATCGGAGGTGGCCGCCTCGGCGAGACGGTTCATGGTGATGGCCGAAAAGACGCTGGAAGGGTTTTGGAGCTCCCCCGTCGCCATGACCGTCCACCCGGCGGGGACCGTGATGTCGACCTCGTAGTCGGCGAATCCGTCGTGGAACTCGGCGGTGCCCAGATACGGATCGGTGTTCCACCCGCGGAGGTCGTCGAACATGGCCATCTTCGGGAACCAGTAGGCGACGAAATACACCTCCCGGTCCGAATGCCCCATGCGACCCGCCCCGTTCTGGGGCAGCGTGACCTCCCATTCGATGTCGAGCTGGAGTGTATCGCCCGGCTCGAGTCGGATGTCGGGGCGGACCTGCATGAGCGTGCCCTGAATCTCATAGCCCGGTCCCGCCGCGACGGGTCCCTCGCTCAGCTCCTCGCCATCGGCCACGAGGCTCGTGATGGTGACCCCCCCGGTGATCTCCACCGGTTCGTTCCGCGGCGACCCCTCCTTGTGGAGGTTTTGATGCAGATGGATCCAAACGGATCCGAGATTCGCCGGAGCCACGTGGCTGTAGAGGATCGTCGACGTACCCTGAAGCAGGCCGGTTTCCGGGTCGAGCCGAGCCGTCATGTCGTACGAAGCCGAGTTCTGCCAGTACGAGTGGCCCGGGCTTCCGTCCTCGCTCCGCCACCCCCGATCCAGCGACCGCTCGAACTCGGGCGGCGGAGTCACAGCAGCGGGGATCGCGCGCACGATCCGCTCGGTCTGACGCCCGTCGACCACGGCGTCCTGGCCCGCCGCCGGAGAGGTGCCAACGGCAAGTACCGCCGCACCGATGGCGAGGCCCACGAGCCGATGTCCTGCGGTCCAGGTGGGGGCACGGCTCTTCATTCGCATATCCGTCATCGGTTCCATCCCCTCAGGGATTACGTGTCACGTAGAACGCCACTCCAGCCCAGTCGGTCCGGGCCGGAAACATGTCGAAGTACCGGTTCACCCGCTCCTCGCCCATGAAGGGCGCGAGTTCCCGGCGTACTTCGCGCTCGAACTCCTCTGCATCTTCTGCTTCGGTACCCGCCTCGATGGCTGCCCTCACCCGGGCCTCCAACGCCTCGAGGCGGTCCCTGAGCTGCACCCGTCGCTCCTCCACGTCGGTGTGGAACCCGAAGTGGGTCGCACCGAAGCGCTCGGGGCCGAGTTTTCCGATGACCTCGAGCGTCCGCGCCCAGTCCGGCAAGTTCACGGCCGGTGGGGGCGTCGGTGGGTGCTGCGGCCCGCCGGATAATGCGATCCCCATGGAATCGCCAGCGAACAGGGTGCCGTCGTTCTCGTCCAGATACGCCAGGTGGTGGGAGATGTGTCCTGGCGTGTGAACCGGCCGAAGCCCTGCCACGTTCCCGCCATCGTCGGGACGCCATCTGCGAATGCGATCCGACGGCACGGGCTGCCCCGCCCCCCCCAGGCGCTCGTGCAACGCCCCGAAGGTCCGCCGGGTGCTCGACACCAGACGCTCGGGGTCCACCATATGAGACGCACCATCCTCGTGAACGTGCACACGGGCGTTCGGGAAGTGGTCGAGCAGATGACCCGTGGCCCCGGCATGGTCGAGGTGGATATGGGTCAACAAGACCCACCGGAGGTCCTGGCTGGCCACCCCGAGTCCGTCCAGCTCGGCCACGAGACGGTCCAGGGTCGTCGTCGGCCCCGGGTCGATGATGGCCGGTTCGTCTCCGTCGACCAGATAGCACGCAATGGCGCCATCCAAGTCCAGATGGCGGAGATCGATGCACGTGTGATTCGTCATGGGTCGGGCTCCTGCCAGATACGCGAAGGGGGCGTCCTCGCCGGACGCCCCCCAAGGTGGTTCGATGTGCGGAGTCGGGACCGGATCAGCCTCGGTTCTCCAGAGCCACGAAGTCCCGCTCGTCCGACCCCACGTAGACCTGCCGGGGGCGGGCGATCTTCTGCTCGTCGTCCTCCAGCAGCTCCTGCCACTGCGCCAACCAACCCACCGTCCGGGGGATGGCGAACAGCACCGGGAACATCTCCACCGGGAAGCCCATGGCCTGATAGATGATGCCCGAGTAGAAGTCGACGTTGGGATACAGGTTCCGCTCGACGAAGAAGTCCTCGTTGAGGGCGATCTTCTCCAGTTCCAGGGCGATGTCGAGGAGCGGGTTGCGACCCGTCACCTCGAAGACCTCGTCCGCTGTTCGCTTGATGATCTTCGCCCGCGGATCGTACGCCTTGTAGACCCGGTGCCCGAAGCCCATGAGGCGCTCCTCACGGTTCTTCACCCCTTCGATGAAGTCGGGGATGTTGTCCACCGAGCCGATGCGACGGAGCATGCGCAGCACCGCTTCGTTGGCTCCTCCGTGGAGCGGTCCGTACAGCGCCCCCATGGCGCCGGCGAGAGCCGAGAACGGGTCGGCGTCGGCCGAACCAATGACCCGCATGGCGGTGGTCGAGCAGTTCTGCTCGTGATCGGCGTGGAGGATGAAGAGCACGTCCAGCGCACGCTCGAGAACCGGGCTCGGGGTGTAGTCCCGGGTCCCGATGC
>CALJKZ010000001.1 GCA_937983085.1 uncultured Gemmatimonadales bacterium | reverse complement strand
GCCCCGGGCGCATGCAGGCGCTCGAGGAGGGCTACCTCAGCGAACGCGCCCGCCGCCGCGCGGCCGAACTCGCCAACGACGCGGACGTGCGCGTGCGCGCCCCGCGCGGCGCGTTCGACGCCGGGCTCCCCAGCCACGCGCGCACGGAGCGCCACGGGTTCGGACACCCCGCCGATCCCCGGCTGCCGATGCCCGGCACCGTGCTCACGCGCGAGTACAAGGGGCGGCAGGTCCGCGCGACCGTGCTCGACAAGGGGTTCGAGTTCGACGGGCGCGTGTACCGCTCGCTCAGCGCCGTCGCCTCGGCCGCGACCGGGTCGCGCTGGAACGGCTTCCTCTTCTTCGGTCTCACCAAGAAGAGCGCCGCCGGGGCCGGGCGATGACCCGCGCGACGAGACGCCGCGCCGCGACCGCCGCTCCGCGCGCCACGGTGCGGTGCGCGGTCTACACACGCAAGAGCACCGAGGAGGGGCTGGACCAGGAGTTCAACTCGCTCGACGCGCAGCGGGAGGCCGCCGAGGCGTACATCGAGAGCCAGCGCGGCGAAGGCTGGACGCTGGTGCCCGACCGCTACGACGACGGGGGCTTCTCAGGCGGGAACATGGAGCGGCCCGCGCTCAAGCGGCTCATGGCCGACGTGGAGGCCGGGCGGATCGACGCGGTGGTGGTCTACAAGCTCGACCGCCTCAGCCGCTCGCTGCTCGACTTCACGCGGATGATGGAGGTCTTCGACGCGCGCCAGGTCGCGTTCGTCTCCATCACGCAGAAGTTCGACACGAGCACGTCGATGGGCCGGCTGATGCTCCACATCCTGCTCAGCTTCGCGCAGTTCGAGCGGGAGATGATCGCCGAGCGCACGCGCGACAAGATGAGCGCCGCGCGACGCAAGGGGAAGTGGGTCGGCGGCACGCCGATCCTCGGATACGACATCGCGCCCGAAGGCGGGCGCATCGTCGTCAACGAACGCGAAGCGCGCCACGTCAGCGAGGTCTTCGAGACCTACGTCGCCGAGGCGTCGCTCGTCGGCACCGCGAAGGCGCTCGCGGAACGCGGCATCCGCACGAAGGCGTGGACCTCGAAGAAGGGACGCGACCACGGCGGACGGCCGTTCGACAAGAGCAACCTGCGCTCGCTCCTCACCAACGTCACCTACACGGGGCGCGTCCGCTACCGAGGGACGATCTACGACGGCGAGCACGAGGCCATCGTCGAGCGCGACCTGTTCGACCGCGCGCAGGAGATCCTGCGGCACAACGGCAGGACCGGAGGCGCGTCGGTCCGCAACAAGCACGGCGCGCTGCTGAAGTCCATCGCGCGATGCGCGCCCTGCGATGCCTCGATGGTCCACACCTGGACGCTCAAGGGGCGCAAGCGATACCGCTACTACGTCTGCTTGCAGGCGCAGAAGCGCGGGTGGTCCACCTGCCCCACGAAGTCGATCCCGGCCGCCGAGATCGAGCGGTTCGTGGTGGACCGCATCCGGACCATCGGCCAGGACCACGACCTCGTGTCGGCCACGCTCGCGGACGCGCGGCGGCAGCACGAGGAGCACGTCAGCCGCATCGCGGATGACCTGCGCGACGCCGAGGACGACCGGCGGGCGCTGGCCGCGCAGACCAAGCGGCTCGTCGCCAAGAAGGACCGGGCCGCCACCGACCGTCTCGCGACGGTGCAGGAGCGGACTCGGGAGGCAGAGCGGCGGCAGACCGAACTTCGCGAGCGGCTCGCCGCCGCCGAGCGGGAGCGCGTCGATCCCGACGACCTCGACGCCGCGCTGTCCCTCTTCGACCCGGTGTGGGACGCGCTCTACCCGCGCGAGCAGGCCCGCGTCCTGCGGCTATTCGTCGAGCGCGTCGGCTACGACGGTCGCGCCGGGACGCTCGCGATCACGTTTCGCCCCACGGGCATCAAGACGCTCGCGCAGGAGATCCGCACGGGCAGGAAGGAGGCACGCCGATGAGCACCAAGACGAACGACTGGACCTTCGAGACCACCATCCACTTCCGGAACGCCGCCAAGGGCCGCAAGCGCCTGCGCGCCGGGTCCGCGCCGCCTCCGACCTCCGTCGTGCCGGGCAACGTTCCGCGCATCACGCGCCTGCTCGCCCTCGCCCACCGCTTCGCCGCACTCGTCGACGGGGGCGAGGTCGCCGACTACGCGGACATCGCTCGGCTCGCAGGGGTCACCCGGGCGCGCGTCACGCAGATCATGAACCTGCTGCTGCTCGCCCCCGACATCCAGGAGGAGATCCTCGATCTGCCGCGCACGGTCCGAGGACGCGACCCGATCCACGAACGCGACGTTCGGCCCATCGCCGCCGTGCCCGAGTGGTCTCGGCAGCGAGACCTGTGGCGCGAGATCGCGGAGCCGCTGCGCACCTGGAGGTCGCATAGGCCGTGACCGGCCAACCAGAACTGCGTCATGCGGCTGGGGCTTGACGCACCGTGCACCTTGGCTACGCTGGAGTTGAGTCTTCGTGAAACAGGGGAGGGAACGATGAGAGTGCATACGATAGCCGCAGGCCTGCTCACACTTTGCGCCGCAGTCGCGTTTGCTGCCGCGCGGTCCGGCATCAACGATCCTGCGGAGAGTCAGCAGCAGGGGTCCAACGTGCAAGCTGGCAAGGACATGGTGAAGCTCGCCGTCAAGACGACGCCCAACGCCGATCCGAATCTGACGTCCCACGAGTTCACCATCTGCTGGTCGCAGTGCCCCGATGAGGGCTCCGTGTTCAAGATCACGGCTGGCTCCAAGACGATTACGGTCACCGCCGGCAATCCTGGTGGTGGCGTCTCGGCGGGCGCAGACGTGAAGCTGTCGGGAAGCGCCGGGAGCAACTACTACAACTACACGCAGGGCCCGCCCTGTTGCCTCAAGTTCTCGTTCACGAGTCAGGACCTCGGGATCGAGATCGGGGCGAGCGAGTTCGACTTCAAGGCCGAAGACGAAGGCGAGGGCGGTGACAAGGTTCCCGACTCCGGCAGCGGCTCGCATGGCTGGTAGTCGGCAGCGCCTGGTCTACACGACAGCTGCCCTTCTCGGGATCGCCGTGCTCGGATTGGCGGTCTGGCTTGCCGTGCGTGGTGTCTGGAGCGGCAACGCCACGATCCGCCCGAGCGTCAACGCGGAGCAAGGGGCGCGCCACGTGAGCACAGGGACTCAGACGAGTGACCCGCAGCGTCACAAGCCTGAGCCGTCTAACAACGGACACGATGGGCCCGGCGAGAGAGCTGCTCCTGGCACAGAGAGCGTGAGTCTCGAGACTACTCTTCGTGACCTACGTGAATCTGTACCGGCCTTCACTGGGGATTCAGCCTTCTCCTCCTGGTCGCGAGGCGTACGAGAGACGAGCACCGCTGTGTTCGAGCTCACGGCGCTTCTCGAATCGGAGGTCCGGATCGACGGTCCGCCGTTCCGTGGAGTCTGGATGTTCGGAGGGGAAGACGAAACGTGGGTCCAGTCGGTGACCGACGCGTATCGCGCAGGCGTGAGTCGCGAGATGAAACTGCTCGAATCCAAGGAAGGGCGGTCGCTGACCAAGGATGAGCGGCAGGCGATTAGGGCCAAATGGCGGGTTGAGCTGCGGGGCCTCGTCGAAGAGATTGCCACCGCGAGGTACGCGGAGGACGACGAGACCCAGAGGCGGTTCGCAGATCGTCGAATGCTCGACGAGATTCCGGAAGAATCCGCTGATCGCAAGTGGCTTGAGATCTGCGCCCAGAAGCTCGCGCCGTGGGGGCTGGTGACGCACTTCCCCGAGTTGATCGAATTCTCCGACATCAGGTTCCTCTCGGGAGCTGACATGCAAAGCGTGGAGCGGATCGACGCTGACATCGACCGCGCGCTTCTCGATGCCGGACTGCTTCCAAGCGCGCCCGAGTGCCGCGAGGTTCTTCAGGTCTTTGCGGGGCAATTCCGCGATGTCGTCGCTCCACGGCGGCCGTGACGCTGTCTACCACCGGATCGGCCGATCTCCGCGCTTCGCCCGTGTGACGCGAGGCATCGTTGGCGCGGTGTTTCTTGCTGCGAGCGCGTTCAAGCTGACGACCGGAAGTGAGCCCTTCCGATCAGTGCTCGAAGGGTTGACTTTCCTCGACGGTGCCACCAACTGGCAGATCGTCGCCTTGGCCGCCGTGATCATTGGTGGCGAGTTCTGGATTGGCATGGAACTCATGCTCGGACGATGTCGCCAGGTGTGTGTCCTGGCGGCCGTGGCTCTGCTAACGACGTTCTCGGTCGTCATTGTGGTGGAGCATGCGGCATTCCTCAATGGCTGCGCGTGCATGTGGGGACACCCGAACTGGCTACTGGCTCAGCCGGCTGGGATCGTCGCACGAAACGTCCTGATGCTCGCTCTGCTGCTCCCATCGTTGCGTCAGCGTGCTCCGCCGACGTGATTCGTTGTCGCTGGGAGGCGCGGGGGGCGCGCGCGTGAGTCGCAGGCTGCAAGCGAGCCTCGCGCTCCCGCCACATGGCTCGGGCCGAGCTTGAACCCGGGCAACGTGGGTGCCCCGGGATCCTGTCCCTGGGTGGCAGTAGCCTCGGCTCCCCCTTTCGAGAGACGCCGGCCCTCTCGATCCGGACCGCATGACACGAGTCTTCTACTGGTTCCCCGACGCCCCGTCGTCGCCTCAGCCTGCTGTGGCGGCGGCATTCCGATTCTCGGCGGCGCGCGCCGCCTCGATGTCGGGGGGACCATGACGTGAGGATTCGACCATGCAGTACACGCCCAAGGCGTTCTTCCGACTCGTCCCCAAGAACCTTCTGCGCCGCTACTTCGCGGAACGGGACGAGCTGACCGATTTCTCCTGGGACGACGTCGAGGACGGCGGCGACGTCACTCCGCTCTTCGAGGCTTGGCACGAGCTGGAGCCGCGCTCCCGCGCCGAGACGGAGAGCACGTTCCGCGCCGTCTGGGACCTCTCGACTACCCAGGGCGGTGTCGTGTTGGCCGAGGAGGGGCGCTTCCACGGCCACGACTTCGCTGGCGAGTTCGAAGCGCGAGAGGGCCACCAGCACCGTGCGTTCTGGGTGATGCTCGAACACCCACGGGTGTTCCACGTCGCCACGAACCTGAATCACGCCGATCGGCTTCACCGCCGGTACTGGCGCACCCGCAACGACCTGCCGAAGAGGGAGCCCGACGACTCCGAGCCATCGTTGCGCGCGCTCGGGACGGCGCTCTCGGCGTACTACGCGCAGGAAGGGCGGGGCGCGGACTGCGACGTGGAGTGCTATCTGCGCGCGGGGCGCAAGCACTACTACTTCGCGTACCCGGCCGACTACGCCAGCACGTTCACCGGCTACGTCGGGTCGCGGCTCGTCCGTCGCGCCCAGCAGCCAGCGTTCGAGGTGGTCTTCGTCTACGACCCCGTCGAGGGCACGCTCGACCTCCACGCGCACGGCGGGAAGAAGGTCGCGACGCAGCTCCAGACGATCTTCTCTCGCGTGATCCTCGGAGAGGACCTCGGGCCGGAGGATCGCGTGGTCACGCCGTTCGAGCTGAACGGCCTGAAGGACCGCAACTTCCCATTCCCGACCGATCCGGAGGACGGTATCGAGGAGGTCCGCGTCAAGGCGCTCCGGCTGTCGGTCATGGGACGCCACGACCGGGGGCGGTTGACCTTCGAGGTGGACGCACGACGTGGCACCAAGGCTCTGTACGACCTGCTGGAGAAGTCGCTCAACCAGCAGCGCGTGCCGCTCAGCAACGTCAACGTGACGCTGGCGACGATCCAGATGGTCCTGACCCGGCCGGACAACAAGACCAAGACCCTGACGTTCAACGTCTCCTTTCCGGAGTCCTGCAACCTCCCTCGCGACAACCCCGAGGGGATGAAGGCGCGGGAGTACCTCCGGAGGTGGGGCATCGCGCGTGCGTGATGCCGTTCGCTCGTTCCTGACCGCCGCCGGAGACCCCGACGTCGAGTTCGGCATGGACGACGTCCGTAGGTGGCGGCCCGGGACGTTCCCGGCGCTACGTCGCGCCGGCTGGTTGCGTCG